>NZ_JAUCDN010000190.1:0-6681 GCF_034675085.1 Devosia sp. | reverse complement strand
CACAAGGAGGCGATCATGTATTCCCGTATCGTAGTCGGCATCGATGGATCGGAACTGGCCAACAAGGCGCTGCGCCATGCCCTGAAGCTGGCCAAGGAATCGGAGGCGCGCGTATTCGTCGTCACGGCGACCGAGCCCTCGCTCATCATCGCGCCCGGCGCGGAAATGATGGCCGTCAATACCGGCGAGATCATCGCCGAACTGGAAGCGGCCAAGACCAAATCCGCCGCCGCAACGCTGGACGAGGCCGAGGAGCTGGCCAAGACCACCGGCCAGACCATCGAGAAGATCCACGTGCCCTCGAGCCTTGCGGCCGACGCCATCATCTCCACCGCCCAGGCGCAGGGCGCCAGCCTCATCGTCATGGGTTCGCATGGCCGGCGCGGACTGGGGCGGCTGCTTCTGGGCAGCCAGGCCTCCGAGGTGCTGGCGCGCTCCGACATTCCGGTGCTGGTGGTGAAATAAGGCGCGGCCCAAACTAACATGTCAGTAGTGGCGTCGCGGGGCGTTTTCCAGTATTGCGGCTGGAAACCGTTCCGCGAGCCTCGTTCATGACCCAGCCTTCGACCATCGCCGTCATCGATATCGGCAAGACCAACGCCAAGGTGGTACTGATCGCGCGCGCGGACCAGCGCCAACTGGCCAGCCGCAGCATGGCCAATGGCGTGCGGCGCGACGGCCCTTATCCCCATGCCGACACCGAGGCGCTGTGGGCCTTCATTCTCGAAGCGCTCAAGGCCTTCGCGACCGAGCATGGCGTGGGCGGCATTTCCATCACCACCCATGGGGCGACGGCGGCGCTGATGGCCGGAGACGCACTGGCCCTGCCGGTGCTCGATTATGAGCATGACGGTCCACAAGCAGTGGCTGAAGCCTATCGGGCGGCGCGGCCCGATTTTGCCGAAACGCTCTCCCCCGCCCTGCCCAACGGGCTCAACCTGGGCGCGCAGATCTTCTGGCAGGTCCGGGCTTTCCCCGAGGCCTTCGCGCGGGTCACCGCCATTCTCACCTATCCGCAATACTGGGCCTTCCGGCTCAGCGGGATCCTTGCGAGCGAAGTGACCTCGCTGGGCTGCCACACCGATTTATGGGCGCCGGTGGCCCAGGAGTTTTCGAGCCTGGTCGACCGCGAGGGCTGGCGCAAGCTTTTCCCGCCGATCCGCCCGGCGGCGTCGGTTCTGGGGCCGATCCGGCCGGAGCTGGCGGCGCAACTTGGGCTGGCGGCGCAGACGCCGGTCACCTGCGGCATTCACGATTCCAACGCCTCGCTGGTGCCGCATCTGGGGCGGAGCGAAACGCCTTTCACCATCGTTTCGAGCGGCACCTGGACCATCGCTATGACGGTTGGCGGCAAGACCGACCGGCTCGATCCGGCACGGGACAGCCTGGCCAATACCGACGCCCATGGACGCCCGGTGCCGACGGCGCGCTTCATGGGGGGGCGGGAATTCGATCTGCTGGCGCCTCAGATCCACGAGCCGGACGATGCCGATATCGCGCGGGTCATCGCCGACGATATCAGGGTGCAGCCGGGCTTCGTGCCGGGGGTGGGACCATTCCCGGGGGCCAAGGGCTCCTGGACGCAGCCGCCCGAGGGGCTGACCCCGGGCGAGCGCACCGCCGCCGCCTCGCTCTATATGGCACTGATGACCGAAGCCTGCCTTGGGCTTTGCGGAACAGGGCGCAGCATCATCATCGAGGGTCCGCTGGCGCGGAACGGGCTTTACGCGGCGGCATTGGCGCGGCTCACTGGTGTGGAGGTGATCGCCTCGGGCGACGCCACCGGCACCAGCCTCGGCGCCAGCCTGCTGTTTGGCGGCGAGGGCGCGCAGCCGGTCAGCGGCAGTCCCGTAACGCCGCTGGCGGAACCGGGGCTTGACGCCTATGCGGCGCGCTGGCGGGCCGCCAATAGGTAATCAGTGACTATCGATCGAGGGCGCGGCCGGCACCGGCTTGGCCAGCTTGCGTTCGCGCAGCCAGATATAAAGCCCGCTGCCGATAACGATGGGCGCGCCGACATAAAGCCAGATATCGGGCGGCTGGTTGAACAACAGCCAGCTGGACAGAGCCAGGAAGATGATCTGGAAATAGGCGAAGGGCGCCAGCACCGAGGCCGGAGCGAGGCCCGCCGCGACGGTGACCAATTGGTGACCGGCAAAGCCGAAAATGCCAACGGCGAAAAAGGCGATCCAGCCGTCGAGCGTGCTCGGCCAGGTCCAGAAGAACACCACCACCGGCAGGAGCAGCACGGTGGCGACGATGCCGACATAGAACTGGCTGGTGGCCGGGCTGTCAAAGCCCGATACCCGGCGCGTCAGCAGCATATAGAAGGCGGTGCACAGCGCCGCCGCCAGGCTCAGCAGCGAGGCGGGGTGAAAGGCATCGGTGCCGGGGCGCACGATAATCAATATGCCCACAAAGCCCACGGCGATGGAGGTCCAGCGGCGCCAGCCCACGCTCTCGCCCAGAAAGGGCACCGACAGAGCGCAGATGAGCAGCGGCACGGTGAAGGCGATGGCGCCGGTGACGGTGAGCGGCAGGTAGCGCAGCGCCAGGAAATTCAGGCTCGTTGAGCCCAGCAGCGCCAGCGCGCGGGCGAATTGCAGCGGCATGCTGCCGGTGCGCACCAGATCGCTGCCATGGCGGGGCAGATGGATGGCCGCCACCAGCACCAGATGGATGGCATAGCGCAGGAACACCACCTGCACGGCGGCAATGCCGACCTGACCCAGCCATTTGGCCGAGGAATCGATGCAGGTGAACAACAGATAGGCCATCAGCGAAAGACCGATGGCCAAGAGGCGGCGCTCCTGCGGCGGAATGAAAGGAGTGGGCATGGCTGATCCAAAAAACCGCAGCAGAGGCGCGTCGGCAGAGCGTTGGCGAAAGCCGGCGGGGAAGTCAATGCGCCCAAAGGGAAAACTTGTATGGAAGCAAGCAGGCGGCGGGCGGGCGAGCGCCCCCAGCCGAGATCATTTCACCGTTTAGTCGAAACGCTGAAATGATCTAAGCCTTTGTTTTATCGCGTTTCCGAACCGGAAAACCGGCATCCACTCTTGCTGGAAACGCCCTAGAAGGTCTCGGCCAGATTGCGCAGGCTAAGGGTGTCCGCAAGCTCCTCCTGGGTGACCGCCGCGCCGTGGCGGGCATGGAAAGTGAGATCCACCGGGCGGCCCGGCAGCAGCGTCAGGGCATTGTCGGAGAAATAGCCGGGCGCATCGAGGGTGGCGGTGACGAAGAAGGCGGGCCGGTCGGTATACAGCGTCAGCACCGGCAGGCCATCGGCCTCGGGCCAGCGGGCGGAGATGGAAGGCTGGACCAGCTCGTAGGCCTTATAGGGTTGGGGGAAATAATCGTTTTCACCCAGAAGATTGCCCGCCGCGTCGGACCAGGAAAAGAAGAAGAATTCATCGGCGGCCAGCTCGGACAGGGCGATGCCGGCCAGCTCCACGGCGGCGTCGGCGCCGACCCGGCCCTTGCCGCTGAAGACGACTCGCTCGCCCCCGCCCACTCTCACGGCGCGGATGTCGAGCGAAAGCTCGATGGCGGCGGCGGTATCATTGATGGCCTTGAAGACGATGCGGTCCGGCGGCGCGTTCTCGATGGGGGTGCCGCGCGAATTGGTCGGCACGCTGTCATGGACCGGCACGGCCACGACATTGACCGGGAGATAAAAGCGCCGGGCCATGTAATGCATCAGCTTCCACTGCCCGCCATAATCCAGGCTCGACCAGCTCGCCACCGGCCAGATGTCGTTGATCTGCCAATAGAGCGTGCCCATGCAGCGCGGCTTGGTGGAGCGCCAGTATTCGATGGCGGTCTTGATGGCGAGGCCCTGCTGGATCTGGGACAGGAAGACCATCTGGTCGAAATCGCGCGGGAAGCGGAAATAGCGCGTCATGGTCTCGAGGATGCGCGCATTGCCGCCGGCATTGCGCTGGTGGTTTTCCATCACGGGAGAGGACGGATTGCGGTCCTTCGGCTCGGTGAAGCTCTCGATGACATTCATCGAGGTGAAGGACTGAAAGCCGAATTCGGAGGCGAAGCGCGGATTGACGGTGCGATAGGCCTCAAAACTCTTGGCCGAATGCCAGACATCCCAATAATGGGTGTCGCCGCGCGTATCGGCATGCCAGCCATCGGAGAAATCGAGATAGCCCATGGAGGGCGAAGACGGCCAGAAGCGGCGCGCCGGGTCCTCATCCTCGACGATATTGCCGAGCATGGAATTGAGCCGGTCGTAATTGGCGACATAGCGTTCGGGCGCCGCCTTGGTTTCGGGATACCAGCCCAGCGAGCCAATGACCTCGTTATCACCGCACCAGAGCGCGATGCAGGCGTGGTGGGAGAGCCGGCGCACCTGCTGGGTGACTTCCTCGCGCACGCTGGCCAGGAACGTCCGATCGGACGGATAGCTCATGCAGGCGAACATGAAGTCGTGCCAGATCAGCAGGCCCAGCTCGTCGCATAATTCGTAGAAATAATCGGGCTCGTATTGCCCGCCGCCCCAGATGCGCAGCATGTTCATATTGGCCGCCCTGGCGCTTTCGAGCAGGTCGCGCACGGCGGCGGGGGTGATGCGGCTGGGAATGGCGTCGGCCGGAATCCAGTTGGCGCCCATCATGGTGATGTCGCGGCCATTGATGCGGCATTTGAAGGAGTGGTCGATCTCGTCCTTTTCCACCACCCATTCGAGCTGGCGCAGGCCGAGGCGGCGGGTGGTGACCTCGCCGTCGAGATCGGTGGTCAACCCATAGAGCGGCTGGGCGCCCTGCCCCGCCGGCCACCACAGGTTCGGATTGTCGATGGTGAGGCTATGGGTGACCACATTTTCGCCGGCGCGGACCGCGATGCGGCCGCCAATGGTCTGGCCGTCGATGCGGTGGACGAGTTCAACCTCTCCATCAGCAAAGGCGAAAAGCCGAGTCTTTATCGAGAGTTCGACGGCGTTCCGGCTGTGATGCTGATCGACCTGCACGCTCTGCTGCCGGGCGAGGCGCGCCTTGCTCAGGCGCATGGCGCCATAGACGCCGATGGGCATCAGGCAGATGCCCCAGTCCCAGCCGGCATGGCAGGCCGGCTTGCGGATGAAGTTCATATGAATGCCCTTCAGCCCATTGGTCTGGTAGTTCTTGGTGAAGGGAATGGGGAAGGGATGGGCCTCGGCGCGGGCGCGGGCCACCTCGGGAGCGACGGCGAATTCGAGGCGCAGCGTATTTTCGCCGGCGCGCACCTTGCCGGTCACGTCGATATCGTGGCGCAGGAAGGTGTTGTCGGTGCGGGCCACGACCTCGCCATTGAGCACAATGGTGGCGATGCAATCCACCTCGGACAGGGTGAGGGTGAGATAGCCCTCGATATCGGCCGGGGTGGCGGAAAAGCGGCGCTCCATGACCCAGACGGTCTCGTTGACCCACATCACCTGCTTTTCGTTTTCCCCGAAATAGGGATCGGGGATGCGGCCGGCCTCAAGCAGCGCCGTGTGCACGTCGCCCGGCAGGGTGATGGGAAGGGTGAGATCGCGCGCGGGGGCGGAAAGCGAAAAGCCGCCCCCCAACTCGATGGCGGAATAGGTGGCCGGCAGCGCCATGGTCGTCTCCCCTCGCATCCCAGCAGATGCGGTATTAGGCGGAGTTTGCCTCCGCAATCGATTTCATGAGCTTATTAGCCGGAGTTTCCGCCGCTTCCAATGGGGGCGTGAAGGGTTTTTTCAGGCTATTTCATCGTTGTGGGCTCCGCCGGGCCGCCGCGGCGCATTGCATGGACGGATTTACGCTTGTGTTAGGATTTGCCTGCGTAACGTCCCGCAACGAACGGGGCGTGGGCCGGCATGGCTGGAATGGAGATTTTGCGGCGCTTTTTCGCCGTTCCGGCAGAGCCGGAACTGGTCCTGGCGCAGGCACGCGCGCTGAGCGGGCAAATTCCGCTGATGTATGGCATCCTGCTGATCAATTCACTGGCGCTGGCGGCAACCCACCAGGATGCCCCTGCCCTGTTGCGGCTGTATATTCCGGCGGCGCTGGCGCTGATCTGCGCCATCCGCATCTTCACCTGGTGGCGCTCGCGCGACCGGCAGATCGATTTTGCGCGGGCCCGAAGCCTGCTCGGCTCCACCGTGGCCATCGCGGTGTTGCTGGGCGCCGGTTTCGCCGCCTGGGCGCTGAGCCTTTACCCCTATGGCAATGCCTTCCAGCAATCCCATGTCGCCTTCTACATGGGCATTACCAGCATTTGCTGCGTATTCTCGCTGACGCATCTGCGCGCCGCCGCCATGATCGTCGCGGTGGGCGTGCTGGTGCCCTTCACGCTGTTTTTCGTCAGCACCGGCAACCCGGTCTTCGCGGCGCTGGCCATAAACCTGCTGCTGGTGATGGCGGGCCTGATGTGGATCCTGTTCGGCAATTTCCGCAATTTCGCCGAAGTGGTGGCAGCGCGCACCGAAATGGAGCGCAAGCAGGCCGAGACCCAGCGCCTGTCGGACGAAAACCATCGGCTGGCCAATATCGACAACCTGACGGGGCTGCCCAATCGCCGTTCCTTCGTCCACTTCCTGCAGGCGGCGCTGGAAAAGGCCGAGGCCGAGGACCGGCGGATCGCCGTGGCGCGGCTGGACCTGGACAATTTCAAATCGGTCAATGACATTTTCGGCCAGATCACCGGCGACAGCGTGCTGGTCGAAGT
>NZ_JAUCDN010000189.1:0-6700 GCF_034675085.1 Devosia sp. | reverse complement strand
TCATCGATTTTTCCATCTATATGGATGCCGAGACCGACGATCTGGAAGCCTGGTTTATGGAGCGCTTCTTCCGCCTGCGCGAAACCGCCTTCAAGGATCCCAACTCCTTTTTCCGCCGCTTTGCCGAAATGAGTCGCGAGGAAGCGGGCAGCTTCGGCCATCAGGTCTGGCGCAGCATCAACCTGCCCAACCTGGTCGAAAACGTGCTGCCCACCCGCAGCCGCGCCGATCTGATCCTGAAAAAGGGCCCAAACCACCTCATCGAAAGCGTCCAGCTCCGGCGGGTGTAGGGGGCGTTTGTCACCGGTCATTCCGGCGCAGGCCGGAATCCATATCCGCATGTTTGCACGCATATCGACTATGCGGATGGCTTTGAGGCTGGATGTCCCCCCTCAATACGTCCCCGGCTGCGGCTGGGTGAGGGTGATGAGATTGCCATGCGGATCGCGGAATTTGGCGGTCTTGAAAAAATCCCCGATCGCCTTGGACACCGGTTGCAGGCCGAACAGCGCCAGCCGCCCCAATTCCTCGCCCAGATCGCTCACCACCAGCGTCAGCGCGCTGGCCCCGGCCCGGTCGGCATCGGCGAACACCTGCACCCAGCCGCCCCCCGGCAGCTTCCATTCGGCCACGTCGCTGATCGGGCGGGCATCCGCCACGCGCCCGAACAGGGTTTCGTAGAAATCGAGCACGTCGTTGATGTCTTCAACCGCCACGCCGGCGAGCGCGTTGGTAATGGCCAATTCCAGCGTCCTTCCCTTGCATTGCCTCGGAGTCTAGAGCGGTTCTGCCCTGGACGGAAGCCTTTGCCTTTCCCGCCCCTGTTGGCGTTTGCCCGCGCCGCTGCTATAGCGCTCCCCATCAAGGAGAAATGGCGATGGGTGATCTCAGGGTCGTGGTGGCGGGTGCCGGCGGGCGCATGGGCGCGGCCAATATTCGCGCTGTGGCCACGACGCCCGGCCTGGTGCTGCATGGCGCGCTCGACCGCCCCGGCGCCCCGGCATTGGGTGAGGACGCCGGCACCCTGGCGGGTCTGCCGCCTCTCGGGATCGGGGTGAGCCATGAGGTTGAGGCTGCTCTGGAAGGGGCCGATGCCATCATCGATTTTTCTGCGCCCGGTGCCAGCGTCGCCCTCGCCGCCCAGGCCGCCGAGCGCGGGCTCGTTCACATCATCGGCACCACCGGCTGCTCGGAAGCCGATGATGCGGCCATCGCCGTTTCGGCCGGTCGCGGCGCCATCATCGTCAAGTCGGGCAATTTCTCGCTCGGGGTCAATGTGCTGGCCAGCCTGGTGCGCAAGGCGGCGGCGACCCTTGCCGATTACGACATCGAAATCCTCGAAATGCATCACGCCCGCAAGGTCGATGCGCCCTCCGGCACCGCCCTCCTGCTGGGCGAGGCGGCGGCCAGGGGCCGCGACATCGCCCTCAGGGATCATTCCGTGCGCGTGCGCGACGGCCATACCGGCCCGCGCGAGGCCGGCACCATCGGCTTTGCCACCCTGCGCGGCGGCACGGTGGTGGGCGATCATTCGGTGATCCTGGCCGGGCCCTCCGAGCGCATCGAGCTCAATCACCGCGCCGAGGACCGGGCGATTTTCGCCCATGGCGCCGCCCGCGCCACCCTTTGGGCGGCCGGCCAGAAGCCCGGGCTCTATTCCATGGCCGACATGCTCGGCCTCCACGATTGATAACAGCAAGGATTTCCTGAGATGACCGGCACCCTGATTCTCGTGCGCCACGGCCAGAGCGCGTGGAACCTCGAAAACCTCTTCACCGGCTGGCGCAATCCCGACCTGACCGAGCAGGGCATCGGGGAAGCCCGCGCCACCGGCAAGGCGCTCAAATCCGCCGGCATCGTCCCCACCACCTTCTACACCTCGGCCCTGCGCCGCGCCCAGCATACGCTCGACCTGATCCTGGAAGAGCTGGGCATTGCCAACGTCACCATCACCCGCAATATCGCCCTCAACGAGCGCGACTATGGCGATCTCTCCGGCCTCAACAAGGACGATGCCCGCGCCAAATGGGGCGAGGAACAGGTGCTGGTCTGGCGGCGCAGCTATGACGTGCCCCCGCCGGGCGGGGAAAGCCTCAAGGACACCGCCGCCCGCACCCTGCCCTATTACGAGGCCGAAATTCTGCCGCGCCTCGAAGCCGGTGAGACCGTGCTGGTCGCCGCCCATGGCAATTCGCTGCGCGCTTTGGTCATGGCCATCGAGGGGCTGACGCCCGATGAAATCCTCAAGCGCGAAATCGCCACCGGCGAACCCACGCTTTATCGCATCGGCCCCAATGGCAAGCTGATCGAGCGCGTCACGCTCTGATTCACGTGAAACCGGGGTTACTTGCCTGAGGCGACGACCCCGGCTTCCCAGCCCAGGATCGCCCGCTTGCGCGGCAGGCCCCAGTGATAGCCGGTCAGCCCGCCGCTGCTGCCCACCACCCGGTGGCAGGGCACGACGAAGCTGATCGGGTTCTTGCCCACCGCCGCGCCCACCGCCCGCGCCGCCTTGGGCCGGCCGATATGCTCGGCCACGCTTTGATAGGTGGTGGCCCCGCCTACGGGAATGGTCAGCAGCGTCTCCCACACCTGCACCTCGAAATCGGTGCCGATCAGCACCACCCGAACCGGATGCTCGGCCGACCAGCGCGCCGGATCGAAGGCATGGGCGATCAGCGGCGCCACCCTGGCGTCATTGCGGGTGAAGCGCGCATTGGGCCAGCGATTGGCCAGGTCCTCGAAGGCCGCTTGCACCGTCATGTCGGCATCGGCGAAACCCAGCCCGGACAGCCCGTAATCGGTGGCCGTCACCACCGCCATGCCGAAAGGCGAGGGCGCCGCCCCCCACACCATGTCGAGCCCGGCCCCGCCGGCGCGGAAGATTCCGGGCGGCATGGCCTCATGGGTGACGAACAGATCATGCAGCCGCGAGGTCGAGCTCAGCCCCACCGCATAGGTGGTGTCGAGCACGCTTTCGCGCTGCATCAGCAGGCTCTTGGCATGGTTCAGCGCCACGGCCTGGGCGAAGCTCTTGGGCGAAAGCCCGCACCAGCGGCGGAACAGCGCCACCAGCTGGCGCTCGCTCAGCCCCAGCGCGGCGGCAAAGCCGGCCATGTCGGCCAGGTCCGGGCCGGTTTCGCTGAGATAGCGGATGGCGGCGCGAATGGTATCGTAGTCGCTTGCGGGGGTGACCGGCAGCATCTGGTTCATGGCATGCCCCATTGGAAAAATGCGCGAGCCCGGGCTTTAACCCCTTTATGCCGCCCCTGGCGACCCGGTTTTGCCCCCGTCAGGGGCCGCGCCGGGCCCGGCGCAGGGCGGTGCCGAAAGCGCGGGCGAAGCTGGAACGCTCCTCGGAGCGCAGGAACCGGCCGATTTCCAGCCGCGTCTCCCCTTCCTGAAGAACGATGGCGCGGGTCTTTTCATTGGCGTCGCGCTCCAGCACCAGCCGCACCTTGTGCGGATCGAAGCGGCGCAGGCTGCGGCTGCCTTCCTCGTCGGTAATGCTGATTTCGAGCTGGTCGGGCCACAGCGTCACCTGTTCCAGCCGCCGCCGGCGCCGCGCCCGATAGAGCCCCAGCCCGATCAGCCCCGCGCCGCCGGCGCCGAAGGCGATGCCGGCCGGCAGCAGGATTTCGGGCGACAGGAACACCACCGGCGAGGCCACCAGCGCCGCCAGCCCGATCGCCGCCCAGCCGCCGGCGAGGCTCGGCAGGGCATCGGGCTTGAGCGCGGCGGAAAACAGCGGCTGCGTGGTTGTGGTTTGCATGGGGCTGGCCGAAAAGATGATGGGCCCACTATAGGCAAAGAATCGGAGGCGAGAGAATGGCAATGGCAAAAAAAGTGAAGGCCCTGCCCCGGGCCGATGTCGAGGCCATCTTCGCCCGCTTCGCCGAGATCGAGGCCGAGCCCAAGGGTGAGCTCGACTATAGCAATGCTTTTACCCTGCTGGTGGCGGTGGTGCTCTCGGCCCAGGCCACCGATGTCGGGGTCAACAAGGCCACCAGGGCGCTCTTTGCCCTCGCCCCCAATCCCGAGGCCATGGTGGCGCTGGGCGTGGAGGCCATTGCCGAGCACATCAAGACCATCGGGCTTTATCGCGGCAAGGCGAAAAACGTCCATGCCCTGAGCCGCCTGCTGATCGAGCGCCATGGCGGGCAAGTGCCCGAGGATCGCGAGGCGCTCGAAGCCCTGCCCGGCGTCGGTCGCAAGACCGCCAATGTGGTGCTCAACATCTGGTTCGGCCAGCCCACCATCGCCGTCGACACCCACCTCTTCCGCGTCAGCAACCGCACCGGGCTGGCCCCCGGCGCCACTGTGCTCGAGGTGGAAAAGCAGCTCCTCAGGCGCGTGCCCGAGCGCTACCTTCTGCGCGCCCATCACTGGCTCATCCTGCATGGGCGTTATGTGTGCAAGGCCCGCAAGCCCGAATGCTGGCGCTGCGAAATCCGCCAATGGTGCCGCTTCGAGCCCAAGACGCCGCTGCCGGTGGGCAAGTGATCACCCCCGCGCCATGATGGCGGCAAAAACCGGGATCAGCGCCAGCACCGCCATTTCGGCATGCAGGAATCGGCGGCTGCGCGCCAGCTCATCGGGCGGAATGGCATAATCCGGCACGGTCGCCGCCGAATTGGCCCATTTGCGCATGCTGATGCTGGGTGGGATCGAAAGCAGGCCCACGGCAAGGAAAGCCGCCATCTTGCCCCAGAAGGCATGGTTGGAAAGGTAATAGTCCCAGCCGCTGGCGCCGAAAATGACACGCAGCACGCCCACGATGATCACCAGCCCCGCCAGCACGCCATAGGCGAGATCGAGCCGGGCCAATTGCACAATGCGCGCTCCGCTGAGGCGCGGGCGCAACAGGGCGAATTCGGCGGCGAGCACGCCAACCAGTGCAAACACCGCCAGGTGGTGGCCGATGGTTACCAGCAGATCGATGGTCATGGCGGCAGCGCCCTGCTATGTTATCAATGCTTACATTTATCCGGCAGAAGTAAACAATGTCAACATCTCGCGCCAATGCCCCCTATCACCACGGCAATCTGCGCAATGCGTTGCTGGACGCGGCGTTGGTGATCCTGGAGCGCGAGGGCGAGGCGGGGTTGGGATTGCGCGATCTGGCGCGGGCGGTGGGCGTGTCCCCGGCGGCGCCCTATCGCCATTTCGACAGCCGCGCCGCTTTGCTCGAGGCCCTTGCCGTCACCGGCTTTCAGCGCTTCACCCGCGCCATGGATGAGGTCGCGGCCAGCGGTCCCGCCGACCTCGCTTCGGCCATGGGCAAGACCTATGTACTCTTTGCGCTGCAAAACCGTGCCTTGTTCCGGCTGATGTTCTCGCCCCAGCTCCGGCGCGACCACCGCCCCGGCCTGCGCATGGCCAGCGATGCGGCCTTTGCCACCCTGCGCCATGTCATTGGCGGCGATCTGAAAGAGGGACGCGTGGCGGCGCTGGCCGCCTGGGCGCGGGTGCATGGGCTGGCGGTGCTGCTCCTCGATGGACAGATCGCGCTGCAGGCCGGCGAGGATATCGAGGCGCTGGTGACCGCCATCGTGGAGAACCGTCCGGTTGCGCCCTGAGCCGGCATGCTCTAGACCAGCGGGCGGCCCTGTTTTCCCGGACCCTTTCCATGACCCAGACCCGCTTCGATGTGCTCACCATCGGCAATGCCATCGTCGATATCATCGCCCCCGTCGCTGAAGAATTCATCGCGGCGGAGGGCATGAGCAAGGGCATCATGCATCTGATCGATGGCGAGCGGGCCGAGGCGCTCTATGCCGCCATGCCGCCCGGCCGCCAACAGATTTCGGGCGGCAGCGCCGGCAATACCGCGGCCGGCGTCGCTTCGCTGGGTGGCCGCGCCGCCTTTGTCGGCAAGGTGGCCGATGACGGGCTGGGCGATGTGTTCGCCGGCGACCTCGCCGCGCTGGGCGTGCATTATGCCACGTCGCGCCTGCGCGACAGCGTGCGCACCGCCCGTTGCATGATCTTCGTCACCGAAGATGGCGAGCGCACCATGAATACCTATCTTGGCGCCTGCCATCAGCTCACCGAGGCCGATATCGCTGAGGACGAGATCGGCGCCGCCGCCATCACCTATATGGAAGGGTTCCTCTGGGATCCGCTCGAGGCCAAGAAGGCGTTCGTGCGCGCCGCCCATTATGCCCACAAGCATGAGCGCGCCGCCGCCTTCACCCTCTCCGATCCCTTCTGCGTCGACCGCTTCCGCCCCGAATTTCTCGACCTCATTCGCTCGAAGACCATCGATTACGTCTTTGCCAATGTCCATGAGCTGAAATCGCTCTACCAGACCGACGATCTGGGCGAGGCGGTGCGCGCCATCGCCGCCGATGCCGAGCTGGCCGCCATCACCATGGGAGCCGATGGGGCCATGGCCATCCATAATGGCGAGGTGGTCTCGGTGCCGGCCTTCGCCATCGACAGGGTGGTGGATGCCACCGGCGCCGGCGACCTGTTCGCCTCCGGCTTCCTGCTCGGCATGGCGCGCGGGCAGAGCCTGGAATCGGCGCTCAGCACCGGGTGCCTGGCCGCCTCCGAGGTCATCTCCCATATCGGCGCCCGCCCCCAATGCGACCTCGCCGCCCTCAGCCGCCAGCATGGATTGGTGGGGTAATTCACTCCGCCGATGGTGCAGTCGACACCCTCCCCCTTGCGGGGCTTCGAGCCATCTCGTCAGGGC
>NZ_JAUCDN010000188.1:0-6703 GCF_034675085.1 Devosia sp. | reverse complement strand
CCGGCCAGCATGACGCCGCGCACGATGAAGCGCTGCAGGGCCAGGAAGACGAGAAGCGTGGGAATGGTGCCGATTGCGGCGCCGGTCATGATCAACTCCCACTGGATGGAGGCTTCCGCCGAGAAGCTCGATATGCCCACGGGCAGCGTATAGAGCTCCTTGGAGGTGGTGACGATCAGCGGCCAGAAAAAGGCGGTCCAATTGCCCAGGAAGGTGAAAATGGCCAATGCCGAAATTGCCGGCACCACCATGGGCATGGCGATCTTCCACCAGATGGTGAATTCGTTGAGCCCGTCCACCCGCGCCGCTTCGAGGAAATCGTTGGGTACGCCCTCGAAGAACTGCTTCATCAGGAACGTGCCGAAGGCCGTCATCATGCCGGGAAACATGATGCCCCAATAGGAGTTGATCCAGCCCAGCTGGCTGCTCATCAGATACCACGGGATCACCAGCATTTCGGTGGGGATCATCAGCGTGGAGAGGATGGCCAGGAAAATGAAATAGCGCCCACGGAACTCGAACTTGGCCAGCGTGTAGCCCACCAGGCTGTCGAAGAAGACATTGGAGAGCGTAACGGTGAGCGCGATGAAGGTGGAGTTGAAGAACCAGCGCATGAAGCGCCCGTCCCCCAGCACCTTGATGTAATTGTCCAGCGTCGGCGCAGCCGGGATGAGCCGCAGATCATAGACCTGGCCCGAAGTCTTGAGCGAGGTCGAGAACATGTAGAGCAGCGGCGTCACCATGATGAGCCCGCCGATCAGCAGCAGGGTCCAGGCGATGATACGGCCGGGGCGGATGTCGCGGCGATTGGCCGCCAGCTCGACGGACGAGGCGGGGGTGGCGGTCATTTCTTTTCCCTCAGCAGATAGAGCTGGAGCAGCGAGACGATGAGCAGGATGGTGAACAGCACCACGGTCTGCGCCGCGGCATATCCCATCTGGTAGGAGGAAAAGGCGGTCTGGTAGATCATGAGCACCAGAGGCTTGGTCGAATTGAGCGGCCCACCCGGATCATTGGTGGTCATGTTGAAGACCTGGTCGAAAATCCGCAGAAAGCCGATGGAGGAAAAGACGACCAGGAAGATGGTGGTGGGTTTCAAGAGCGGCAGGGTGATCTTGCGCAGAATGGCCCATTCGCCCAGTCCGTCGATGCGCGCCGCCTCGTAGAAGGTCGTGGGAATGGCGCGCAGCCCGGCCATGAAGATGATGATCTGGAACCCCAGCCCGGCCCAGATGGCCGGCACGAGGATGGCGAACAGCGCCTGATCCACTGAGCGCAGGAAGGGCTGCTGGGCAATGCCCAGCGAGCTGAGCAGCCCGTTGATCACCCCGATGGGCACCGGCTGGTAGAACCAGCGCCACACCCAGCCCATAGCTGCTGCGGTGGTGAGGAAGGGCAGGAAATACAACGCTCGGATGAAGCCGTGCAGGAACCGCACGCGATCGAGATAGAAGGCGATGACGAAGGAGATGACCAGGCTGACGGGTGTGCCGACCAGAAGATAGAGGAAGGTGTTGTTGAACACTTTCCAGAACAGCGGATCGGCGAACATCTTCTGGTAGTTGGCGAGGCCAATGAACTTGGCCGGGCGCAGCAGGTCCCAATTGGTCAGCGACAGCCAGAAGGCCTGGAAGGTCGGATAAAAGCGGATGCCGGTGTAGAAGATGATGGGCAGGGCAAGGAACGCCCAGGCCCAGATGACCCGCTTGGTGCCGATATTGAGCCGGTCCCAGAAGCGGACCGGACCGGTGTTGGGAAGTGGGCTTGCCGACGCCATGCTCGCTCCTCGCGGGTAGGGACCGGCCGGCGGCGGACGAACCGCCGCCGGCCATTTCGGTTTGGCCGGGCTTACTCGCGGCCTTCGTCGATGATCGCCTGCTCGGCCTGGGCGGCCTGCTTGATCGAATCCTCGATGGACTGGTTTTCGAGCAGCACGCGGTTGACCATGTCGATGGCCACCTGGCGCTGGCCGGCTTCGTCATAGAAGCGCGTGGTATGGGCGTAGTCGAGTCCCTTGAGGAACGGGGCCAGGATCGGATCGGCCAGGTTCTTCTCGGTCAGGGCCACGTCGCGGCGGGCCGGCAGTTCGCCAACGGTTTCGAGCCAGACTTCCATCGCCTCAGGCGAGGAAATGTAGGCCAGGAACTTCTGCGCCGCCTCGAGCTCTTCACCCTGGGCGGTGGCGCCGATGGCGTTGGCGAAATAGCTCGAATAGTTCGAGCGCATGCCATTGGCGTCGGCCGGCAGCTCCACCACGCCCCATTCGAAGGGGTTGGAGGCGAAGGCGCCGAGGCGGAAGGTGCCGTCGATGGTCATGGCGGCAAGGCCGGCGCGGAAGGCTGCCTGGCCTTCGTCCATGAAGCCGACAAGGCCCACATTATGCTCGGTCTGCAGATCGGTGTAGAATTTGAGCGCAGCGGCGCCGGCGGCGCTGTCATAGGCGACGTTGCCATCGGCGTCATAGGGCTCGCCGCCGTTCTGGCGCACCAGCACCTCGCGCCACCAGTGGTGGTCCTGGCCGGCCATGTCCATGGTGATGCCGGCGGACGTGATATTGCCCGATCCGTCACGCTTGACGGTGGCTTCGGCAGCGGCCAGCAATTCTTCCAGATTGTCGGGCGCTTCGATGCCTGCCTCGGCAAAGATGGCTTTGTTGTAGAACAGGGCCAGCGAGCGCACGGCGGTGGGCAGGCCGTAGTAGTCGTCGCCCCGCTTCATCGCCGAAACGATGGGGAAAAAGTCCGCTTCGATCTCGGCATGCGGGAATACGGCCGGATCGAGCGGCTGGATCAGCCCGCCGGAAACGAACTGGTCGAGCCAGCCGTAAAAGAGTTGCACGACATCGGGACCCTGGCCGGCCACCTTGGCGGCGACGACACGGGTCTGGTAGTCCGCATAGGGGAAGGTCGTCTGCTTGACGGTAATGTCGGGATTGGCCGCCTCGAAATTGGCGATCAGCTTGTCCATCGCTTGAACGCGGCTGTCGAAGACATACTGCCAGTATTCAATTTCCACGGCCTGGGCGGAGCCCAGCGCCAGGAAGCTGATACCGGCCACAAGCCCGGCCATTTTTGCCTTGGTGAACATCGATATATCCTCCGTATGACCGCCGGTCCCTGCCGGCAGCCTCTCTGGTGCGAGAATGGCGCAATGTCGCCAATCCGGGCTCAGCGTCCGCCATGTGACGGGTCCTTGTCAATAAAATAAGCTACTTGAGTTATTGCGACCGAAGTTTAGTCTGGCGGCGTGAACAAACGCGACGAGAAAGACTGGCAAGCGTGATCAGCCGCGGAAAGAAGACCCTGCGCCAGCGCGTCGCCATAGGGTCAAATCCCGAGCGCAACCGCGCGCATAATCGCCGCGTGGTGCTCGAGGCCATTCGCGTGAGCGAGCATCTGGGGCGCACGGACATCGCCCGTCGCGCCCGGCTTACGCCGCAGGCGGTGGCCAATATCGTCGACGAACTGCTCGAAGAGGGATTGCTGATCCAGCGCGGGCGCCTGCGTTCGGGCCGAGGCCAGCCGCCCCTCCAGTTTGCCCTCAATCCCGATGGGCCCATGACCGCTGGCGTCGAAATCGCCGCCGATCATATGGTGACCGTTCTGGCGGACCTGGCCGGCAGCGTGCGCGGGCAATCCATCGTCCCGCTCTCCACGCCGGGCCCCGAAACCGTGCCGGCGCTGGTGGCGCAGGAAGTGCAGCGGCTGGCCAGCGGCAAATTGCTGGGCGTCGGCGTGGTCATGCCGGGCCCCTTCGAGGTCGAAGGCATGAGCTCGGTCGGCCCCGCCACCCTGCCGGGCTGGGGCGGCGTCGATCCGGTGGCGCTGTTCGGCCAGGCGACGGGGCAGTATGTGGTGGTGGAGAACGACGCCACCGCCGCTGTGGTCGGTGAGCGGCTTTATGGCGCCGGACGGAAATTGGCCAGCTTCTGCTATCTCTATTTCGGCGTCGGGCTGGGCCTGGGCGTCATCCAGGATGGGAGACCGCTGCGCGGGGCTTTCGGCAATGCCGG
This sequence comes from Devosia sp., assembly GCF_034675085.1. Classification (GTDB taxonomy): domain Bacteria; phylum Pseudomonadota; class Alphaproteobacteria; order Rhizobiales; family Devosiaceae; genus Devosia. Next base: position 2,691 of record NZ_JAUCDN010000188.1, on the reverse strand, counting down.
TGAGATCGGCCATGTGGGACTGGTTCCGCGCAACCGCGCCGGTCACTACGGCCCCGCAGGGGCGCTGGAGCGGTTCGTTTCGGTCTTCGCCCTGCGCGAGCGCCTGGCCATGGCTGGCACATATGTCGCCGATGCCGACGCTATCCAGCGTCTTCACGATGAAGGGGACGCCACCCTGGCCGAATGGATCGCCATGGCCGCAGATTATCTGGCGCCCACCGTGGCCATGCTGGAAAACATCTTCGATCCCGAAACGGTAATCTTCGGCGGCGGCCTGCCCGATTCGGTGTTCGAGGCGGTGATCGCCGCGCTCGATCCTTTGCCCGTTTCGGTCGCCACACGCCGCCAGCGCTCCCTGCCGCGCGTGTTGCGCGGGCAGAGCGGCCGGCTCACCGCTGCGCTGGGCGCGGCGGCGCTGCCCCTGCTCGATACGGTTTCGCCCCACCTCAGCGTTGCCGACCCCATCGGCTGACGCGACAACACTTGTCTGGATGGTCCCATGCTTTCTGATCGAGAACGCCTGCACCGCGCCGCGGCCCAGCCGCATCTGGTCGCCTTCTGGCGAGCCCTGAGCCGGCTGCGCTCCAGCCTCACGGTGATGAATAGCGGCGCCCACCCCGATGACGAGCAGAACGGCATGCTGGCCACCTTGCGCTTCGAAATGGGCATGCGCATCGTCGTCGCCTGCTCGACGCGCGGCGAGGGTGGGCAGAATACGCTCGGCCCCGAGCGTGGCGGTGCGCTGGGCGTATTGCGCTCGCGCGAAATGGAGGCGGCGGCGCGCGTCATCGACGCCGATATTGCCTGGCTCGGCCATGGCCCCGACGATCCCGTGCATGATTTCGGCTTTTCCAAATCCGGCAAGGACACATTGGCCCGCTGGGGGGAAGACCGCACCATCGAAAGGATGGTGCGCGCCTACCGCCAGTTCCGCCCCGATATCGTCATTCCCACCTTTCTCGACGTGCCCGGCCAGCACGGCCACCACCGCGCCATGACTGAAGCCGCCGAGCGTGCTTTGGCGCTGGCCGCCGACCCCCAGGCCTGGCCGGAGCACGCAGAGGAAGGGCTTGCCCCCTGGCGGGTGAGCAAATTCTATCTGCCGGCCTGGTCGGGGGGTGGAGACACCTATGATGACGAGGTGCCGCCGCCACCGGTCACCACCACCATCACCGCAACAGCGCCCGACTTCGCCACCGGCCTGCCTCATGACAGGCTGGGAGAGGTGTCCCGCGCCTTCCATGCCAGCCAGAATATGGGCCATTGGCGCCATCCCGGGATTCGCGAATGGCCGCTGCATCTGGTCGGCGGAGTGGCTGAAGCCGATATTTTGGCCGGCCTGCCCCAGACCCTGGCCGATCTTGGCAGTGCCGAAGAACTGGCCGACGCGGATGCCGCCATCGCCCAGGCGCTCGCCGCTTTTCCCAACCGCCAGGGGGTGTTGGATGCCCTTATACGCGCCAGGGCCGCCTTGCGCACGGCGCTCCCCCGGCTGACTGCGGCAGAGCGTGAAGCCCACGGCCACCGGGTCGAGCGCAAGCTGCGTGAAATCGACGCCGCCATGGCCCATGCCGTCGGTATCGACGTTATGGCAAGCATTTCCTCCGCCGATGTGGTGCCGGGGGGGCGGGCCGATCTGATCCTAGAGACCGATCCCGGTCTGGCGGAAAGCCTCGTGGTGACGCCGCGCCTCGGCGCCTATTTCGAGCCGGTGCCGGCGCAGGCCTGCACGGCGCCCCGCATAGCCGTGCCGCTGTTGGCCAGGGCCGATGCGCCCGTCGCCAACCCCTTTGCCCCCGACTGGCTCAGCCTGGGCGGCAATGGCGCCGTGTCGGTGGAGGTCGAGGCCGTGGTGAAGGGCGAAAGGCTTTCCTTCGCGCTCGACACCGAGGAGCCGGTCCAGATAGCGCCCCGCCACAGCCTCTCGCTTGCGCCTCAGGCGATCATCCTCAAGCTGCCTGCCGCACAGCAGCGCCATTCGGTCGCCATCAAGCCGATGATTGCGGGCACGAGCATCGACGCGCTGCCCGGCCTCAAGGTTGAGATGACCGAAACCGGCGCCGATCTCATGGCCGGGCCGGGCTCGGCAGCGGGACTTTACAGGTTGCCCGTTCGTGTCGATGGCGGCCAGGCTCATGCCGTGACGCCCATCGCCTATCCCCATATCGGTCGCACCCGCTTCGTGCGGCCGCTGTGGCTCGACGTGCTGGCGCTCGATCTTGCTCTGCCGAAGGCGCGCATCGGCTATATCGGGGGCGGCAGTGACAATGTCGGGCTCTGGCTCGAACGGATGGGGGCCAGCCCCGTAATTCTCGACGCCGAGGCCCTGGCCGGCGATCTCTCCGGGCTGGACACCATCGTGGTCGGCATCTTCGCCTATGGCACCCGGCCCGACCTGGCGCTGGCCAATCCGCGCCTGCATCGCTGGGTGAAGGAGGGCGGGCATCTGGTGACGCTCTATCATCGCCCCATCGACAAATGGGTGGCCGAAACTACTCCGCCCTTGCCGATAACCATCGGAACACCCTCACTGCGCTGGCGCGTCACCGATCCGGCGGCGCCGGTGGCGATGCTGGCTCCCGATCACAAGCTCTTCGCCGGCCCCAATCGCATCGGGGCAGACGATTTCGAAGGCTGGGACAAGGAGCGGGGCCTCTATTTCGCCTCCGCCTGGGACAAGGCCTATGAGCC
>NZ_JAUCDN010000187.1:0-6721 GCF_034675085.1 Devosia sp. | reverse complement strand
GCTCGGACCGGTGGAGCCTCCCCTTGTGATTGCGTTCGGGCCTGAGGAAGCCGTGTCGACCCGGCCCGTCGGCGCGCAGGCCGTCGCCGATCTCACCTCGACGCATGGCGGGCCGCTGGCAGGATTGGCAGCTGCGGTTCAGGCCCTGAAGGCAAAAGGGACGCAGCACGGCCTGCTGGTATCGGCAGCAGTAGACACGCCCTTGCTGCCGCACGGCTTTGCAACGGCCATGAGCGCGGCGCTGGGGGAAGCGGCCGCGGCCTTTGCCGCCTGGGGCGAGGATTTTTATCCGACCAACGCCATATGGCGCATCGAGACGCTGGCTGGCCTCCCTCATGATTGGCTTGCCGGAACGGGGCCATCGAGCCCGCGCGCCCTGTTGGCGAATCTTGCGGCCCGGCGCGTCGATTGGCGGGACCGCTACGCCGACAATCCGTTTCACAATGTGAACGGACTGTCTGACCTGCTGCATCTCCAGCGCGTACTGGCAAAGCAAAGCCCGGTTTTGCAGGAAAGACGGGCTCGGTGACGCTACTTATTCACACCAGCGCCAAATTGGGCTTGGCAAACCAAAACAAGTCCGTTACATGGACCACGCTCTCAGCAAGAGGGCGAACGAACGGTGTTCCGCGGTAGCTCAGCGGTAGAGCAATCGGCTGTTAACCGATTGGTCGTAGGTTCGAATCCTACCCGCGGAGCCATTCGTCCAGCGCGCATTCGAGCGCAGCTTTCCTCCCCTGCGTAGCCATTGCCAGCCCCGCTCCGGCGGGATAGACCGGCATTTCCCTTCAGAACTTCCCTGGATATTTCCCATGGTCGCCGTGACAAGCAAGGCCGCTCCGGCCGGGCAGACTTCCTACAACATCATCCTGGCGGTCAGCGCGGCCCATCTCATCAACGACCTGATCCAGTTCCTGCTGCCAGCGCTTTATCCGCTGCTCAAGACCAATTATGCGCTCGACTATACCCAGATCGGCCTGTTGACGCTGGCCCAGCAGATTACCGCCTGCATTCTGCAACCCTTGCTGGGCCTCTACGGCGACGTGAAGCCCAAGCCCTATATGCTCGCGGTTTCGCTGCTGGTGGTGGCCATCGGCGTGCTGCTGCTGGCCACGGCGGGCAATTTCTTCATGCTGCTTTTGGCCTCGGTGGTGCTGGGTACCGGCTCGGCGCTGTTCCATCCCGAAGCCTCGCGCGTGGCGCGGCTCGCATCCGGCGGGCGGCTCGGCTTTGCCCAGTCGGCTTTCCAGGTTGGGGGCAATGCAGGCACGGCCATCGGCCCTCTCGCCGCCGCCATGATCGTGCTGCCGCTGGGCCAGTCGAGTACCGTATGGTTCGGCCTCGCCGCGGTCATTGGCATCATGCTGCTGACCTATGTGGGGCGCTGGTATTCCAGCCATCAGCGGGCCGTTGCCAGCCGACCAGCCGCGACGCCAGCCAAGCCGGTTCTGAGCCGTAACCGGCTGATCCTCGCCTTCGTGGTCATCGGCGCACTGCTCCTGAGCAAATATGTCTATATCGAAACGTTCAAGAGCTATTACACCTTCTATCTCATCGAGAAATTCGGCCTGCCGGTGCAGGACGCGCAGATGTATCTCTTCCTCTTCCTCGGCGCGATTGCGGTGGGCACCTTTTTCGGCGGTCCGATCGGCGACCGCTTCGGTCGGCTGGCGGTGATCTGGGGCTCCATCGTGGGCGCCCTGCCCTTCGCGCTGCTCATCCCCTATGCCAATCTATGGGGCACGGCGGCGCTCAGCATCGCGGTGGGGCTCATCCTCTCCTCGGCCTTCTCTGCCATCGTCGTTTATGCGCAGGAGCTGGTTCCGGGCAAGGTGGGCATGGTGGCCGGATTCGTCTTCGGCTTTGCCTTCGGCATCGGTGCAATCGGCGCGGCAGTGCTGGGCGCCTTGGCCGACCAGATCGGCATCGTCGCCGTATTCGGGCTTTGCTCATTCCTGCTGATTCTGGGCTTCCTCACCATCTTCCTGCCACGTTCGGCGGAGCTTCATGCAAGGGATCGGAAATGAGCGCGGCAAACGGCATGGACGACGAAAGCCAGATTACCCTTACCCGCACCATCGACGCCCATGTCGAGGATGTCTTCGCAGCCTGGACCGATCCGGCGCTAATCGAGCAATGGCAGGCGGATGCGGCGGAAATGGACGCTTTCGAGGGCGGCGAATACAGCTTCACCACGTATGGCGACGAGGAGGATCCCGAGGACCATGTGGTTCGCGGCGAGGTCCTGCAATTCGTGGAAAACGAAAAACTGGTCCTCTCCTGGGTGCAGCGCGATTCCGAGGATGACGACGCGGAAGAAACCATCTTCGTGATCGAAATTCTGTTCCAGCCCATGGGCGAGGAGCAGACGCGCATCACCCTCACCGAACGCGGCCTTGCCCATGCCGACCCCGAATCCCGCATCTTCGCCATGGAGGCGTGGAGCGCGGCGCTGGAGCAATTGGCCGAGGTGATGGAGTAGTCGCCGAGGGGAATGAAATTGCGCCAGCCCATGGATGGCGCTTCACTATTGCTCCTTGATGCGCAGGAAGGAAATGCCCTGCCATATGAGGCCGTTATGGCTTGCCGGGGGCGGCCCGCGCTCCTAGCATGGCAACTCCGCATAGCTGTTCCAGAAGTTCCATGGCCACCCATAAAGACCTCATCTCCGCCATCGGCAACACGCCGTTGATCCGTCTTAACCGCGTTTCCCAACTGACGGGCTGCGAAATCTGGGGCAAGGCGGAGTTTCTCAATCCCGGCCAATCGGTCAAGGACCGGGCGGCGCTGTTCATCATTCATGACGCGGTCAAATCCGGCGCGCTCAAGCCCGGCGGCACCATAGTGGAAGGCACGGCGGGCAATACCGGCATCGGGCTGACGCTGGTGGCCAATTCGCTCGGTTTCAAATCGGTGATCGTCATTCCCGAGACGCAGAGCCAGGAAAAGAAAGATGCGCTGCGCCTCTATGGCGCCGAACTGATCGAGGTTCCGGCCAAGCCCTACAAGAACCCCAATAACTACATCAAGATTTCCGGCAGGCTGGCCGAAAAGCTCAACCGCGAGCGGCCGAACGGCGCCATCTGGGCCAACCAGTTCGACAATGTCTCCAACAAGCGTGCCCATGTGGAAACCACCGGTCCCGAAATCTGGCACCAGACCAATGGCCGGATCGACGGCTTCATCACCGCCGTGGGCTCCGGGGGCACGCTGGCCGGCGTGGCCGAGGCCCTGCGCGCCCGCAGCCCCGACATCAAGATCGGGCTCGCCGATCCCGAGGGCGCGGCGCTCTACAATTATTACGCCCATGGCGAGCTGAAATCGTCCGGCAATTCCATCACCGAGGGCATCGGCCAGGGGCGCATCACCGCCAATCTCGAAGGGCTGAGCGTCGATAATCCCTACCAGATTTCCGACGCGGAGGCCCTGCCCTATATTTTCGACCTGCTCGAAAATGAAGGCCTGTGCCTGGGTGGATCGAGCGCCATCAATATCGCCGGGGCGGTGCGGATGGCGCGCGACCTGGGGCCGGGCAAGACCATCGTCACCGTGCTGTGCGACTATGGCAACCGCTATGCCAGCAAGCTGTTCAATCCCGCCTTCCTGCGCGAGAAGAACCTGCCGGTGCCGGGCTGGCTGGAAAACCCCACGCCGATCGACATTTCCGATGTGATCGTGGCGGAGTGACCTCCGGCAATATCCGGCATTGTCCGCGCGGCTGGGCTTGCTAGTATCGTCCCACCACAGCAGGGCGGGATCGAGTGTTCGGCATCAGCGATATTCTCAGGGCCATCGTCGCGGACCTGCATATTTTCGCGGCCATATTGGCCGCCATCTATCTGCTGGCCTTTGTCTGCGCAGTGCGCGAAATCATGAATTCGCGCACCTCCCAGGGCTCCATCGCCTGGATATTGGCGCTGGCGCTGCTGCCTATCCCAACGGCCCTGCTCTATCTGGTCTTCGGCTGGAAGGCTTTTGACGACTATGCCACCGACCGCATCCGCAATGGCCGCGCCGCTCGCCCCCTGCGTGCCAAGGACCTGGCGCTGATCGACCGCGACACCAGCGACGAATGGCCAGTGCAGGTCAAGGTCTCGGAAGTGCCGTTTCTCAACGGCAACGAGGTGGAGGTGCTGGTGGATGGCCACGCCACCTTCGATTCCATCTTCGAGGGCATCGAGCGCGCGCGGAAATATCTTCTGGTGCAGTTCTATATCGTGCGGGATGACCGACTCGGGCAGGAGCTGGCGGAGCGGCTGATCGCGCGCGCCAAGGCCGGCGTAAAGGTTTATCTGCTCTATGACGATGTCGGCAGCACCGGCATGCCCAAGCGCTACCGCAGGGAATTGCGCGAAGCTGGCGTGCGCGTGGCCGGCTTCAATCAGCGCCATAAATTCCTGCGCGTCTACGGGCCCACGCGCATCAATTACCGCAACCACCGCAAGATCGTGGTGGTGGATGGCGAGCACGCCTGGGTGGGCGGGCACAATGTGGGCGTGGAATATCTGGGCGAAGACCCGCGCTTCGGGCGCTGGCGTGATACGCATGTGCGCGTTTCGGGCCCGGCCGCTCTGGGCTGCGCCCTGCTTTTTCGCGAGGATTGGGAATGGGCGACCGGCGAAGCTCTGCCCGCCGACCCTCCCGAAACGGTGGCCACGCCCGGCGACCAGTCGGTGCTGGTGATGGGGAGCGGACCGGCCGACAAGCTGGAGGAATGCGCCATTGCCTTCACCGACATCATCGGGCGGGCGCGAGAGCGCATCTGGATCGTCAGCCCCTATTTCGTGCCGGACACCGATATCCGCACCGCGCTCTATGCCGCCAAGCTACGCGGCGTGGATGTGCGGGTGATGCTGCCCAACGAACCTGACCACAAGCTGGTATGGCTGGCCAGCATTGCCCATGCCGACGCCATGATCGAGCATGGCGTTTCCATCTACCGCTACCAGGACGGCTTTTTGCACCAGAAGGTGGTGCTGATGGATGACGAGATCGCCACCATAGGCAGCGTCAATTTCGATAATCGCAGCTTTGCCATCAATTTCGAGATCACGCTGTGGTTTGCCGATCGCAAAACCATCGACGCTGTCGAGGCCATGCTGCTCGAGGATTTCGAGAATTGCCGCGAGGTCGGGCTGGACGAGGTGAAGTCGCGTCCGCTGGCCATGCGTTTCCTGACGCAAGCAGCCCGCCTGCTCTCTCCGGTTCTATAGAAAGGTCAGCGGACGGGCGGTGCGTAGAGCTGGCCGCCATTGGTCCAGAGGGCATTCTGGCTGCGCAGCAGCGCGGCGCCGGTCTGCGGACCGAAATGGCGGTCATAGAGCTCGCCATAATTGCCCACGGCGCGGATGACATCGGCCATGAAGGAGGCGCGCAGTCCCAAGGCGGCGCCAAAGTCGCCATCGACGCCGAGGATGCGGCGTACCACCGGCGTCCGCGCGCCCAGAAGGGAATCGACATTGCTGGCGGTAATCCCCGTTTCCTCGGCATTGATGAGCGTAAACAGCGTCCAGCGGATGATGTCGAACCATTGCTGGTCATCGTCGCGCACTACCGGGCCCAGCAATTCCTTGGAAATGCGCTCGGGCAGGATGCGGTGGGCCCCCGGGTCGGGCAGCGCCCGGCGTATGGCCTGCAACTGCCGGGCGGGAGCCGAAATCACCTGACAGAGCCCAGCCTGATAGGCGACGCTGAGATCGGCCACGTCCTCATAGGGAATTTCGCGATAGCTGCCCTGGTTGGAGAAGAAGAACTCCTGCAGGCGCTCCAGTTCTTCACCGCCATCGAGGACGCAGACGGTGAGATCGTTGAGCTCGAAAGCCGAGACCACACCCATGGACTGGCGCAGGAGAAAGGCCTGCCCATCGAAAAAGGCGGTGCCGACATAGCGCGCGCCATAAAGCGAATCCCGCCGCGTGGTCCAGGGACCGTCGCGCACCAGCACGTCGACCATGCCGGTCTGGAGCGGCGCAAAGCGCGCTTCCCCGCGCAAGGACCGAAACTCGATGCGTTCGGGATCGCCGAAAACCGCGGCGGCAATGCCGCGGCAGAGATCGACATCGAAGCCGGACCAGCGTCCCTGAGCATCCTGCTGCGCAAAGCCCGGCAAGGCGCCGGTGGCGCCGCAGATGAGAAATCCCCGATCGCGCACCGCCTGCAGCGTCTGCGCACCCGCCGGCAGCGCGGCGGATGCGAAAAGCACGGCAAAAACCGCCATTCCGCTCAGCAATCGGGTGAAAAATCGGCTCAATTGGAAGGCTTTCCCTGGGTCCACCTCATATTGGCCGGCCGCGACGCATGGTCAAGCGGCCGGCCGAATGAGTTGTGTATTTCCGCGCCAGACACCGGGCGGCAGGGCGCCGTCTTCAATGCAGGATCTGGCTGAGGAAAAGCCGGGTGCGCTCATGCTGGGGATTGGAGAAGAAGGCCTCGGGCTCGTTCTGCTCGATGATCTGGCCCTGATCCATGAAGATGACGCGATTGGCCACCTGGCGGGCAAAGCCCATTTCATGAGTCACGCAGATCATGGTCATGCCATCCTCAGCCAGCCCGATCATCACCTCGAGCACCTCCTTGACCATTTCCGGATCGAGCGCCGAAGTCGGCTCGTCGAACAGCATGATGCGGGGCTGCATGCAGAGCGAGCGGGCGATGGCGACGCGCTGTTGCTGGCCACCGGAGAGCTGGCCAGGGGATTTGTTGGCCTGCTCGGGGCGTTTGA
>NZ_JAUCDN010000186.1:0-6726 GCF_034675085.1 Devosia sp. | reverse complement strand
TATCACAACCGGATCGAGAATGCGCAGCTTCGGTTCGGCGGCGCGACCCATGCCTTGACGCCGCATCCGGATGCGGCGCCGCACAGCCTGCACGGTCCCGCGCAACGCCGGCCTTGGCATGTGAGAGCACAGGACGGGGCCAGCGCCGTGCTGGCGCTGGACTACGCCGCCGACGCTGACTGGCCTTGGGCCTTCCAGGCCCGCCAGCACTTCACGCTGGAAGAAAACGGGCTGGGGCTCGTTCTGACCCTGCGCAATGCCGGCAGCGTGCCGATGCCGGCCGGGCTGGGCTGGCACCCCTATTTCCCCGCCGGCAGCGTGGCGCATGATGCGCGCTTCCACTGGCCGATGCGCCCCGATTATCTGCCCACCGGAGAAAGACAGGCCGGGCCGGGACCGGCGGCGGCAACGCTTTATCTGGAGCACTGGTCGCAGGCCCTTGTGAAGCGGGACGGCTGGGAGACGGTTCTGACCGCCAGCCCGGAATTCACCCATCTGGTGGTGCATGAGGCCGGGCCCTATCAATGCCTTGAAGCCGCCACCCACCTGGCCAATGGCTTCAACCTTGCCGCCGATGGCACGGCGCAGACCGGCATGCGCGTGCTCGCCCCCGGCGAGATGCTGGAAGGGCGGGTGGACATCCGGCTGCGTCGGCTCGGTTCAGAGGCGTCTTGAGGGCACGTCCTTGTGCACCTGGGCGATATAATCCATGTCCTCGTGGCGCTGGAAGAAATCCAGCCAGAGGTAATGCATGCGCCGGCCCGCCTCGACCTCGACACCATGGTCCGACCCCAGCGGAATATGCAGTAACGTATCCCCGCCCAGGGGATGGCGCTCGCCATCGATGAGCAAAGTGATGTCGTTTTCGGCAAAGCTGAAAAACAGCTGGTCCAGCATGGGGTGGGCATGGGGTTCGATGCGGTCCGGCCCGATCGATTCCACTGAGCCCATGCAGAATCGCGGCAGCACATGCGGGCCCACCAGCGTGCGGCTGATGGTCTTCTCGCTTTTGAAATAGTCGCGATATTGCGGGCTGGCCGCATAGTCCTGAACCAGCGGGAAATCCATGCTGGCCAGGTCCACCTTCTCATGATCCTGTGCGGTCAGGGTCCAGTCGATCTCGATGATGTCGGCGCGGACGGGAGCCTCGATGGCGATGGCGTCGCCCGGCCGGGCCACATAGCAGGTCTTGCCGGAAAAGGCATGAGAGGCGCCCCCCGAGCGGATCGACGCCGCCCCTGAGACAAGGAACAGCACCACCAGCGCCATCCGGTCCCCCTCCAGGGTCAATGTGCCATTGTCCAGGCGGTGATGGATGACCCTGGCGCCGGCAATTTCGTTCGGCAGCAGAACCTGGGAGCCGGGGGCGGCAGAGCCGGCGACGGCGTGTGCGTTAGGGGGCATGGCGGGGCGGTCCTCGGGCTGTCCAATGCCCCCTCCTAGCATCTAGCGCCCGCTCCCGCATGGGGTGCGGCCCTTGTGGAAATGCCGCGCCTCATATGGTGGGAATGGGAGCCAGGCCTAGGGTCAGGACCTATTAAGAGACCTGTGCGCGGGTGGGCGCGCCTTGAGGCCTGGAATCAACCGATCCACCGCATTCGTGGCCGGATCGAAAAGATCTTCGGCACCTGGAAACGCTGCTATGGACTTCGTCGGATGCGATGGCGCGGGCTGGCCAAGGCAGGCGTTCAAATTCGCCTCACCGCCATCGCCTACAATATGAAACGCAGTTTGAACATTATCGCCATGGCTGGATAGCGAGTAAAAACTCACGGGCGTTCACACAAGGGCGACAAAAGCCAACTACGTTGGCACCGATATCTTTGCACCCATCGCCGCGATAGCCGAAAAGATCAAACAAAAGCAACGCAAAATTCGCCCCGCGCACAGGCCTCATTAATCTGGATTGATCTGTGATTCAGATTCCCTATTGGAGGGTCCGATGGGTGGTTTGTTCTTGCTGAGCGCGGCGCAGATGGCGCGGTTGTTGCCGCATTTTCCGTTGGCGCATGGCGTGCCGCGGGTCGATGACCGGCGGGTGGTGAGCGGAATTGTCTACGTCATCCGCAATGGTTTGTAGTGGGAGGGCGCTCCCGTTGCCTATCGCCCGCACAAACCGCTTCATGTGCTGGAGCCGGCTGGGCATGTTCGACAAAATCTTCGTGGCGCTCAGTCAGGACGGCCCTCGGCCGGAACGGATCATGATCGACGCAACCCACCTCAAGGCTCATCGCATGGCAGCGACCCTGCTAAAAAAGGGGATGTACCCCGCTATATTGGACGCACCAAGGGCGGGTTGAACTCCAAGCTCCATGCCGTCTGCGATCAGGCCGGACGGCCCATCATCCTCAAGCTCAGCGCCAGGCCAGCGACCACAAGGGCGCTGGCATGGTGCTCGACGAGTTGCCAGCCGCTTCCCATCTGATCGCCGACCGGGGCTGTGACAGCGCCTGGTTCCGCCAGGCGCTCGCTAACAGGGAGATTACCCTGTGCATCCCGTCAAGCCGCAGCCGAAAGATTCCCTTCTGCATGAAAATCGAAAACTGGTGCCTTTGAGCCTGAATGAAGGTGTTCTTTATGGGCCTGTTCTGCCGATTGCCGTCCCTCGACCTGACGGGCAGGGCGGCAAGGTCTTCGACCAATCGGCAGAACAGGCGGTGAGTGTTTGGACTGGCCACCCTTCGGCCGTTGGTCAGGGTGGCGGGCACTCTCCGTTCACCAGTCCAAGCACTCACAGCAGCAATCCGGAAGGCGGATCGCTGCTTGCTGGGCATGATATTTTGACCGCCCTTCGATCAATTCTCGATCATGGTAGCAAGTTCGCTTTGCTCATCAAACACCATATCCAGCCGTATTCTCGGCCCCCTCCCGGGCGGTACCGAGAATACGGATACGGAACACCCTGAGAAGGAGATAAGGGCACTTTTGACTAAAGCGAGAAAGCCTGATCGGAACTACCGCCACCTGCAAAAATCTCTGGCAGCAATGCGGCCTCATTTCTGCCGTTCGGGCAGCCTTTGCAATTTCCTGAAAGCTGTCGACCTGCTCGTCCAGCCTGGGCGACAGATTGGGGGTGGTTAGTGCACTGCAGGATTAATAGCTTAACCCGGACAAAGCTGCGATGAATAATTCGTCAATACCAACTGGCTCTTAGAGCCCCGTGATCAAGCTTTTTTGTGCCTTGTGGCGGCGCATGCAGTTGGTGGTGCCTGCATTTGCTGTGGTCGGCCAGGATGTCAATGACCTTGCAGTTCTCGACCCGCCCATGGCTGCACCCCTCTACCATGCGCTCGAGTTCGGCCTTTAGGGCTGTCAGGCTGGCAATCTTCTCCTTCACTTCAGAAAGGCGTGCCTTGGCGATACCATCGGCATCGGCGCAAGACTGCTCAGGTCGATCTTGGAGCTGAATCAGGGTGCGGATTTGGTCGATCTCGAAACCCAGCTCCCGCGAATGCCGGATAAAGCTCAGCCGCTCGATATCGGCCTGCTCATAGGCACGGCGACCGCCCTCTGTGCGCGGCGGTGGCAGCAGCAGTCCGATCTGCTCATAGTAGCGGATCGTCGGCACCTTGACCCCGCTCGCTTCCGAAACCCTGCCGATCGCGATGCCTCTGCTCATGATACGCTTGCTCCTATAGCCACTGGAGGATGTACGCCTGATTTCTGAATTGCAAGGAGTCGGCGGAATGGATGCGCAAATAGATACGGCACGCTTTCGGGTCGAGGGTATGGATTGTGCTTCCTGTGCGGCCAAAGTGGACACCGCAGCGCGCCGCATTGCTGGCGTCGAGGATGTGTCAGTCTCGGTAATGAATGGCACAATGACGATTAAGCATCGCCCCGGTGCAGACCTGCAGGAGATCGTCACCAAGGTTGGCAATCTCGGCTATCCTACGCGGCCCCTCCGATCGTCGGAGGCTACCCCTAGCTCAGCGATACACTCCGGCGATGACCAAATTCATGACGATCGCGAGCCTGACGAAAACCTCCCGTGGTGGAAAACCCGAAAAGCCCTGCTGACCCTGGCCTGTGGCGCGGCTTTGCTGACCGCCTATCTGCTCGGCCGGGTGCAGCCCGAGATCGGCCATTGGTCGTTTTTGATTGCCCTGCTGGTGGGCTTGATCCCGATTGGCCGGCGTGCCGTGGCCGGGGCAATGGCGGGCTCGCCCTTCTCCATCGAGACGCTGATGTCGATTGCCGCCATTGGGGCCGTCTTTATCGGAGACACAGAGGAGGCGGCAATGGTGGTATTGCTGTTCCTGGTGGGCGAACTGCTCGAAGGCGTCGCCGCCAGCAGCGCGCGCGCCAGCATCAAAGGGCTAGCCAACCTGGTGCCCAAAACGGCCCTGTTGGTCGAAGGCGACACCGTCAGGGACGTGCCCGCCGCCGATCTGGCGCTCAAGGCCATCGTCATGGTCCGGCCTGGTGACCGCATTCCCGCCGATGGCGAGATCGTCGAGGGAAGCAGTGCCATCGACGAGGCGCCGGTGACTGGGGAGAGCGTGCCAAAATCCAAGGGGCGTGGCGATCTGGTCTTTGCCGGCACCATCAATACGGATGCGGTCATCCGGATTAGGGTGACCGCACAGGCTGCCGACAACACCATTGCGCGCGTGATTGCCCTGGTGGAGGAGGCCCAGGAGAGCAAGGCGCCAACTGAGCGGTTCATTGACCAATTTTCCAAGATCTACACGCCGGCCGTCCTGGTGGTTGGCGCTCTGGTGGCGGTCGTTCCGCCGATGCTGCTCGGCCAGGACTGGGGAGAGTGGATTTACAAGGGGCTGGCCATTCTGCTCATCGGCTGCCCCTGCGCCTTGGTGATCTCGACGCCGGCGGCCGTAGCCGCTGCACTTTCGGCAGGTGCGCGGCGGGGCCTGCTGCTCAAGGGTGGCGCGGTGCTCGAGCATCTGCGCACCGTCACCGTGGTGGCGATGGACAAGACTGGCACGCTGACCGAAGGCAGGCCCAAGGTCACCGACATCATCGGCGTCGGTCGATCCGAAGCCAAGGTGCTGTCGATGGCGGCAGCGCTGGAGATGGGGTCGAGCCATCCCTTGGCGCTGGCAATACTGGCCAGAGCGCAGGTCGACAGGGCGCCGATCCCGCCGGCATTCGACATGAAGGCGGTGCCCGGCAAAGGGGTGATGGGCAGCGTCGGTGGCGAGGCGATATTCTTGGCCTCATTGACCGCCGCCATGGAAAAAGCCGCTATCTCCGGCGACCTGCAGACTTGGATTGATGCGTTCAATGATGCAGGCAAAACCGTCTCGGTGCTTCTGGTCGATGATGCAGTCACCGGAGTTTTCGCGATCCGCGACGAGCCTCGGCCTGATGCAAAGGGTGGTGTCGATGCCCTGAGAAAAGCCGGTGTGAGCACGGTCATGCTGACCGGCGACAATCAGCGGACAGCCGCCGCCATTGGCGACGCGCTCGGCATGGAGGTACGTGCGGGACTGCTGCCAGAAGACAAGCAGCGCATCGTCCGCAAACTCCAAGCCGAGGGCGAAGTGGTGGCAAAAATTGGCGACGGCATCAACGACGCCCCTGCATTGGCCGCTGCGGATATTGGCATCGCCATGGGCGGTGGCACCGATGTCGCTTTGGAAACCGCAGACGCTGCCATACTGCATGGTCGTGTCACTGACATCGCCGACATGATCGGCTTGTCCAAAGCCACGATGGCCAATATCGGTCAGAATATCACCATTGCGCTGGGGCTCAAGGCGGTGTTTCTGGTCACCACGGTGATCGGGATAACCGGACTTTGGCCCGCCATCCTTGCCGATACCGGAGCCACGGTCCTCGTCACCCTAAACGCCATACGCCTATTGGGCTGGCGCGGGACAACCTGATATCGCGCTCATTGAATCGCCGCTTTTAGGAATTCTCAGTCGGAGCCCAAACGACCACAATGGTGAAGGCTTTGGGATGCCGTAAGGCGTCGCAAAGCCACCCGCGCAGGAACTCGCGGTCCGCATGCACTGGGCTATGGGGGTTTCTGATTTGGTGTGGTTGGGCGGCGGTCGCAAGCCGCAGCATACGGCGTGGCGCGCCTGCTTGTTGGACGGCATCGGGGCGTCAACGGCGACGGTGTCGCTGAGATTGGCGTGGGTGATGATGGTCGCTGGAGTGCCTGGCGCGAACCATTCCATCGGCTCGCGATCCGCCGCCGGTGCGAGCTGGTCTCGATCTCACGAGCGTCGTTCTATCGATAGTCGGCGGCGAGAGCCCTGAGAACCTGGAACTGATGCCAGGACGCCGTTCTGCAGCTAAGCGATTGAAGGGCGAATTTGCCAGCCTCATGCGCGCTTCGGCCACCGAAGCGGCCATCCGGCAGGAGCGGGTCATCAGCATAGGCTCGCGCAGCGCCCTCGAGCGCGGCTCGTATCTGCTCTGCGAGTTGGATGTCGTCGGGCTGGTCGAACTGGATGAAACCTATGCCCTACCCATGACCCATGCCGAGTTGGCGAGGCGCTCGGATTGTCCATGGTGCATGTCAACAGCACCCTACAGGCGCTGCGCCGCGACGGCATCATCACGCTGGCGCGGAGCAGGTAAAATTGCACCATCCCGACTGCCTCATTGCCATTTGGGGCTTCGATTTCGCTTATCTCGGCCCGTAGCCGCATTCCACCTCCTGAGTGCCGCCGTCTGTGAAATGGTGCGCCGCACGGGCGCGCCTTTTCGAACTTGAATAGAGAGGGTTCCGCCGATCAGCGTGAGTTG
>NZ_JAUCDN010000185.1:0-6732 GCF_034675085.1 Devosia sp. | reverse complement strand
CCGCGCGGGCGGGCGATGCCGGCAAAGGTTTTGCCGTGGTCGCGGTGGAAGTGCGACGCCTCGCGCAGAGCGCGGCCAGCGCCTCGGCGGACGTGAAGGCGCTGATCGAGCAATCGGCCAATGAGGTCAAGGGCGGCAGCCGGCTGGTGTCCAATGCCGCCGAGCAGCTTTCCGCCATGCTGGTGGCGGTGGACGAGAACGCGGCGCTGATGCAGTCCATCGCCCAGGCCAGCCGCACCCAGGCCGGCGCCATCGAGGAAGTGTCGGTGGCGGTACGCACCATGGACGAGATGACCCAGCACAATGCCGCGCTGGTGGAACAGACCAACGCCGCCATCGAGCAGACCGAGGGGCAGGCGAGCGAGCTCGACCGGGTGGTGGACATCTTCACGCTGGAGGACGGCGAGGACGGGGCGATGCGCCGCGCCCCGGCGCCGGCGCGGCCGGAGCCCGCGGCGCGCACCGACCGGGCCAGCCGGTTGCGCAGCGCTGCCAGATCCTATCTCAGCGACGGCAGCGCGGCGCTGGCCAGCGAGTGGTCGGAGTTTTAGTGCCGGCTCATCAGTAAAGCGAGCAATCGACAGGGGGCGCTTCGGCGCCCTTTGTTTTATTCTCCAGCCCTCATCATGGTTTACCTGAGTTTAATACGCATTTGTTCTGATGAGCCCCAGCGTCGGGCCGCCAGGAGGCAGCCCCTGGAGAGTCGGCACATGAAGCTCAGTGATCTATCCATCCGCATGAAGCTGGTCCTGGCGACCGGCGTCCTGACCGTCGGGGCCATCGGCGCCATCGTGGCGGGCGGCATATCGCTCACCTACCAGACGGCCGGCAACGAGGCAGAGGCCCGGGCAAGGGCCATGCTGGGCGAATACAGCCAGATGGCCAGCGGGCAGATGGGCAGCGTCATCGCCTCGACGCGCAGCATCGCCGCCGCCGTGGAAGGGCTGGTGGAAAAGCAGATGGTGGACCGCGACCAGCTCGGGCAATTGGTGATGTCGAGCATGAGCGCCCAGCCCTCGGTGATCGGCATGACGCTGGCCTTCAACAGCAATGGCTTTGACGGGCGCGACGCCGATTATATCGGCCACCCCTATTCGGACGAGGCGGGGCGCTTCGTGCCTTATTTCACCCATTCCAATGGCGGCATCGCAGTGGAGCCGCTGATCATGACGCCGGAAAACGGCACGGAAAGCTGGTATGATCTGCCGCTGCGGGAGAACCGCAACGTGCTGACCCCGCCCTTCTCCTATCCGGTCAACGGGGTGGATACCCTGCTCAGCACGGTGAGCGTGGTGGTGCACAAGGGCGGCAAGCCGGTGGGCATCGTCACCTCCGATCTGACGCTGGACACCATCGCCGGGGTGATCTCGCAATTGCGGCCCTTCGATGTGGGCTCGGTGATGCTGGTGAGCAGCGCCAATAGCTGGGTCGTCAACCCCGATGCCAGCCAGGTGGGACAGGTGCTGACGCCCGATATCGCGGCGGCGCTGCTCGATAGCGACCTGATGGAAAAGGGCATGACCTATGTCGACGAGACCGGCACCAGCCAGTTCGTGGTGACGGCCCCCCTGAGCTTCAGCGGGGTCGAGGACCAGTGGACCATGATCATGACGGTGCCGACCGCGGTGATCTATCAATCGGTGGACCAGATGCGCAATCTGGCGGTGCTGGCGACGCTGGTCATGCTGGCCGTGATCGGCGGGCTGGTGTGGCTGGGCGCGGGCTTCATCGTCAAGCCGATCCGGCGGATGACCGCCATCATGGGCGAACTGGCGCAGGGGCGCTACGATACCGAAGTGCCCTACCAGGCCGGCCGGGACGAAATCGGCGCCATGGCGCGGGCGGTGGAAGTGTTCCGCGAGAACGGGCTCAAGATCAGCCAGATGACCGAGGCGGAAGCGGCGCGCATCGTGGCCGAGGAAGACAACCGGCGCGCCATGATGGAGGAATTGCAGAACGCCTTCGGCGCGGCGGTGGACGCGGCCAATGCCGGCGATTTCACCCATCGGGTGACGGCCGAATTCGCCGATGCGACCCTTAACGGACTGGCGGGCAGCATCAACAGCCTGGTGGGCACGGTGGAGCGCGGGCTGGACGAGACCGGGCAGGTGCTGACCGCGCTGGCCAATACCGACCTCACCCGCCGCATGGAGGGGCATTACGAGGGGGCCTTCGCCATCCTCAAGGCCGACACCAATGCGGTGGCCGACCGGCTGACCGAGGTGGTGCAGCAGCTGCGCGGCACCTCGGGCACGCTCAAGACGGCGACCGGGGAAATCCTGTCGGGGGCGAACGATCTTTCCGAGCGCACCACCAAGCAGGCGGCCACCATCGAGGAAACCTCGGCGGCCATGGAGCAGCTCGCCTCGACGGTGATGCAGAATGCCGGGCGGGCCCGCGAAGCCAGCGTCAATGCCAATGAGGTGACGCGCACCGCCGAAGAGGGCGGGCAGGTGATGAACGAGGCCAATGCCGCCATGGAGGCCATCGAGGCCTCTTCGGCCAAGATCTCCAACATCATCGGCATGATCGACGACATCGCCTTCCAGACCAATCTGCTGGCGCTCAACGCCTCGGTGGAAGCCGCAAGGGCGGGCGAAGCGGGCAAGGGCTTTGCCGTGGTCGCGGTGGAAGTGCGGCGGCTGGCCCAGAGCGCGGCGGAAGCCTCCTCGGAGGTCAAGGCGCTGATCGAGCAATCGGCGGGCGAGGTGAAGCTGGGCTCGCGCCTGGTCTCGAATGCGGCGGAGCGGCTGGCGGCCATGCTGGATGCGGCGCGGACCAATAACGAGCTGATGGACGGCATCGCGCGGGAAAGCCGCGAGCAGGCCTCGGCCATCGAAGAGGTCAACACCGCCGTGCGCACCATGGACGAGATGACCCAGCACAATGCCGCGCTGGTGGAGGAGATCAACGCCGCCATCGAACAGACCGAGGCGCAGGCCAGCGCGCTCGACACCATCGTGGGCACCTTCCACACCGGGGACGAGGCCGCGCGTGCGGCGCCGGTCACGGGGGGGAGGCGCCCGGCGGCGACGCGCAAGGCGGCGCGGACCTATCTGAGTGAGGGCAATGCGGCGCTGGCCGCCGACTGGAACGAATTCTAAAACGCGTCGCGAACGTTCAGGGTCGCCCATTGCGCATCAGGACCTTTCCCGGAGCCAATGAAAACGCTCCAGGCCGGGCCGGAAGGGTTTCGTTAACCATAGGCTTTCTATCATCCGGCCGCGTCGGAATGCGGAAAGGGGCTGCGGGCGTGCCTTGCCTTTGGGCTGGCTGGCTTCCCCTGGATGGTTCGGATGACCGCACAGCTCAAACTGGCCTTCAAGCTGCCGGCAATGGGAATGATCCTGGCGCTGTTCACCGGCGCCGGGCTGGTTCTGGCCGCGACGCTGGTGGGCAACGGCCTGCTGGCCGATGCGGCCCAGGAGCGCCTGCATGCGGCCGCCGACAATGCGCGCAACGGGCTTGAGCGCTATTTCGAGGGGCTGGGCGACGACCTGACGCTGCTTGCCGGGCGGCGGGACATCGCCAGCGCCATCGGGCGGCTGGGCGGGGCTGTCGGAGCGCTGGAGGGCGATGCGGCCGAGCGATTGCAGGCCGCCTATATCGGGGCCAATCCAGCCGGCGCGGCGGGGGCGCTGCCGGGCTACGAGCGAGCCCATGGAGCAGTGCATGCCGATCTGGCGCGGATGCAGGCGCAGCGCGGGCTGGGCGATATCCTGCTGTTCGACGCTGCGGCGCGCAATGTCTATTCGGTGGCCAAAAGGGCCGATTTCGGCACCGGCCTCGCCGCCGGGCCCTGGGCGGAAACCGGCCTGGGCCGGGTGGTGCGGGCGGCGCTGGCGGCGGAGCCGGGTGCGGTGCTGTTCTCCGATTTCGCCCCCTATGGGCCGGGCAATGGCGCGGTGATGGGGTTCGTGGCCAGCCCCGTCCATGCGGGCGGGCGACTGGTCGGCGTCCTCGCCTTCCAGATTTGGCCCGAGCCGATCGAGACCATATTGCAGGCGGTCGCCGGGCTGGGCACAAGTGGGGCGCTCCATCTCGTGGGCGCAGACGGGCTGGCGCGCAATGATGCGGGGGGCGACGGCGTACCGCTGGCGCTCAAGCGAGCCAGCCACGCCATGGCCTCGGCGTCTCTGGATTTTGGCGGCCTGGGCTGGACGGTGGTGGCGCTGGAACGGGCGGCCGACATGGCTGCGCCGGCCGGCTGGCTGCGCATGGCGCTTCTGGGCACCGGCTTCGGGCTCTTGGCGGTGGCGGCGATCATCAGCCTGATGTTCGCCCGCAGCGTCATGCGGCCGATCGGCCGGCTGCAACAGGCGCTGGCCGCCATCGCGGCGGGGCGGCTGGACACCGCCGTGCCGGGGCTCGAACGGGCCGACGAGCTGGGCTACATGGCCGAGGCGGTGGAGGGGCTGCGCGTCAATGCGCGGCAGATGACCGACCTCGTGGCCGCCGAGCGCGACATGAGCGATGAGCGCGAGGCGCAGGCGCGCATGGTTCGGGCGCTGCATGCCGATATCGGCGCTGCGCTGGAGGCGGCGCTGGAGGGCGATTTCTCGCGGCGCGTCGGCACCCAGCTCGCCGATGCACAGATGCGGCAACTGGCCGGCGATCTCAACGATTTGCTGGATGGGATGGCGTGCGGGCTTGCCGACACCGGCACGCTGCTGGCGGGGCTGGCCGAGGGCGATTTCAGCCAGGACATGCAAGGGTATGATCGCGGCCCCTTCGCCCCGGTGCAGGCCGGGGCCAATCGCGCCACCGAGGCGCTGGGCACGCTGATGGCGCGGCTGGGCGCGGGAACGGGGGCATTGCGGGCGGCGGCGGAGACGGCGCGCCGGGACGCCGAAGGGCTGGCGGGAGAGGGCGCCAAGCAGATGCAGGCCGTGGATGCGGCGCTGACGGCGGTGACGGCGCTCGACGCCATGACGGCGACGTCGGCCGGCAGGGCGCGGGCCGCCGGTGAGCAGGCACGGGCGGTCGCGGCCGACATGGCGGAGGGCAGCGCGGTTCTGGAGCAAGCCGGGGCGGCGATGGCGCGGATCAGCCAGGCTTCGGCGCGGATTTCGGGCCTGACGAAGGCCATGGACGACATCGCCTCCCAGACCAATCTTTTGGCGCTCAATGCCTCGGTGGAGGCGGCGCGGGCGGGCGAGGCCGGCAAGGGCTTTGCCGTGGTGGCGACGGAAGTGCGGCGGCTGGCACAGGGCGCGGCGCGGGCGTCGGCCGATATCAAGGGGCAGGTCGAGGCCTGCCTGCGCGATGTGGCGGGCGGATCGCAACTGGTGGCCGACGCGGAAGCGCGGCTGGCGCTGATGGGTGAGGCCATCGGGGAAAATGCCGGTCGGCTCGACGCTCTCGCGCAGGATGGCGCGGCGCAGACCGGCGCGGTCGCGGCGGCCGGGGAGCGGGCGCGCCAGCTTGAGGCCATGCTGGGGCAAAACACCGCGCTGGCCGACCAGGCCCTTGAGCGCCTGCGGCAGATGGAGGCGCGGGCCGGGACCCTGGAAGGGGCAATCGGGCGGCTCGCGCCGGGAGCGCCAGGGCGCGCGCGGCGGGCCGGTTAACCGCCCATTCACCATGATTTGTCAGACTGGCGGCATTTGATCCAGGTCATTTTGCCTGCGCTGGCCGCAGTTTAGATAGTTGCATCTTTCCATCCGAGATTTTCCATGTCTTCCCCCGACACTGCCGCCGACAGCCTCCAGTCCCGTCTCGACTTCCTGGAGATCGACGCCGCCAGCCGGCAACGCGCCGGAGCGGTCCACGATCACGTGGAAAAGCACCTCTCGATGGCGCTGGACAAATTCTACGACAAGCTGGCGGCAACGCCCGAAGTCGCCCGGTTCTTCCAGGGCCGGCCGCATATGGACCGCACCAAGGACAAGCAGGTGGGCCATTGGCAGGCTATCGCCTCGGGAACGTTCGACGCGGACTATTTCCGCGCCAGCGCCCAGGTGGGGCTGCGCCATGCCCTGATCGGGCTCGAGCCGCGCTGGCATATCGGGGGCTATGGGCTGATCCTGGAAACGCTGATCACCGGGCTGATCGGGGAAATGATGCAGGAGACGCTGGCGCCGCGCCGGGGCCGTTTCGGGCGCGAGCGCGCGCCGAGCCGCGATGAAATCATGGCCGGCGCCACGGAGATGGCGCTGGTGGTGGCGGCGCTGGTCAAGGCTACCCTGCTCGACATCGATATCGGCGTGTCGGCCTATTTCGAAAAACTGATCGCCGACGCCCATGCCGCCGACGAGGCCGCCAAGGCCCAGATCCGCCGGGCGGTATCGTTGACCGGTGACGTGCTCAAGGACATGGCGGAGGGCGACCTCACCAGCCGCATCACCGCCGATTTCGAGCCGGAATTCGCTCAGATCAAGGACGACACCAATGCGGTGGCCGACCGGCTGGCCGGTATTGTGGGGCAATTGCGCCACACCTCGCGGGCGATCAAGGGCGCGACCGGGGAAATCCTGTCCGGCGCCAACGACCTTGCCGAGCGCACCACCCGCCAGGCCGCCACCATCGAGCAGACCTCTGCCTCGGTGGAGCAGCTTTCCCAGGCGGTGGTGGAGAACGCCCGGCGCACCGCCACGGCCAGCGACAAGGCGCAGCGCGTGGCCGAAAGCGCCACGCTGGGCGGGGACGTGATGAAAAAGGCCAATGCGGCCATGGGCGCCATCGAAGCCTCTTCGGCCAAGATCTCCAACATCATCGGCATGATCGACGACA
>NZ_JAUCDN010000184.1:0-6802 GCF_034675085.1 Devosia sp. | reverse complement strand
ATCCGCAACTGAAAGTGGAGCGGCGCGCCGCCGGCAGCGCCATGGTGCATGGCGATGACGGGATGGGGCATTTCGCTGCCTTCAAGGCAGTGGAAACCGGCATGGAGCTGGCGCGCGAGGCGGGCGTGGGCGCGGTGGGCGTCAGCCATTCCTCCCATTTCGGGGCGGCGGGGGCCTATGCGCTGGCCGCAGCCGAGCAGGGGTTCGTCGCCTTCGCCACCACCAATACCGATTCCCTGGTGACGCTGTTCGATGGCGCCGCCAAGTTCCACGGCACCAATCCGCTGGCCTTTGCCGCGCCGGTGCCGGGGCAGGCGCCCTGGCTATTGGACATGGCCACCTCGTCCATTCCGCTCAACCGGGTGCTGCTGCACCGCTCGCTGGGCGCGCCCCTGCCGCAGGGGGTGGCCGCCGATAAGGCGGGCAATCCCACCACCAACCCGCATGAGGCCGACATGCTGCTGCCGCTGGGCGGGGTGGATTACGGCTATAAGGGCGCGGGCCTGGCCGGGGTAGCGACGCTGTTCTCGGCGCTGCTCACCGGCACCACGCTCGATCCCGATTTCATCCCCATGTATGGAAGCGGGGATATATCGACGCCGCGCAATATGGGCCATTTCGTCCTGGTCATCGATCCGGAAAAATTCGCCGGGCGCGAGCTGTTCGGGGCGCTGATGGCACGCTATCTCGAAAGCCTGCGCGCGTCGCCGCTGCGGCCCGGCGCCGAGCGCGTCATGGCGCCGGGCGACCGGGAATGGGCCGAAAAGGCGCGGCGCGAGCAGGAGGGCATTCCGCTCGATCCCGATAGCGTCGCGTTTCTCGGGCTCTGAGACGCTTGAATCAAAAAGGCCGGCGGCATTCGCGTGCCGCCGGCCTTTTTCTGCGCTGACCCTTCGGTCAGAAGTGGAAGTTCAGGCCGACCCGCGCCACATGGGCATTGCTGCTCAGATCGTAGGCGGCCGCGCCCAGCGTGCCGGCACCGGCACGCTGCGGGCCCAGATGCATATAGGAATATTCGGCCTTGACGCTGAAGCTCTCATTGAGGGCCAACTCGACGCCGGCGCCGATCGTATAGCCGAACTGGGTGCCCTCGAAGCTGCCGGTGGTGCCCGGAAAGGCGGGGCTGACATGGGCCCTGACGCCGCCGGCGGCCAGGCCGGCGGTGGCGAAGAGCAGCGCGCGGTCGACGGCAAAGCCGGCGCGGCCCTTGAGCGTGCCGAGCCAGAGCGCGTCGCCGCCGCAGGTGAAGGCCGGCGCGGCGCTACAGGCGACCGAGCCCTTGGCCCCGGTCCAGGCGACGTCACCCTCCAGGCCGAGCACGAAGGAATCGAACTGGGCGTTGGCGCCCAGCGTCACACCGAGCAGGCCGCCGCTGATGTCCACCGAGTCGGAAACGCCGTTCCCCACGCCGTCGGAGCGGGAGGTGCCGCCAATATAGCCGGCATTGACGCCGGCATAGAACCCGCTCCAGTCGAAGCCGGCCACATGGCTCGGCGCGGCCGTATAGGGAATGATCAGGTCGGCGGCCTGAACGGAAGTCGATGCCAGGGCCAGGGCGGCGACGGCAAGAGCAAATTTCATGATTGATCCCCCTTCGAACAGTCATTCGAGTAGACCACCATTCGGCGCGAGGGGCAACCTTGTCTGGAATAAGTAAGAGCGCCGATCGGTCCAAGCAGACCGGGCTGTCTCTACTGGGGCGCGACTTGGGCGGGACTGGGCGTGGGGCGGGTGCCGCCGCCGGCGCGCAGATCGGCGGGCAGCAGCAGCACCAGCGCCAGGCCGGCGGCAAGCAGGGCCAGAAAAAGGGCGCGCCATGTCCTCATAGGGCTTCCTCCCGTCCTGCGCCCTACGCCAGCCCCCGCTTCACCGCTTCGCGGGTGGCTTCGGCGCGGCTGGTGATGCACAGCTTCTGGTAGATTACCTTGACATAGGAGGCGACGGTCTGGGGTTGCAGGCCCAGCCGGGCGGCGGCCTCGGCCACGGTGAGGCCGCGGGCGAGCAGGGTCAGCACCTCGGTTTCACGCGGGCTGAGGCCGGCCTCGTCGCGCTGCCGGGCCGGGGCGCGGAAATGGGCCAGCATGCGATGGGCGATGGAGGGGGACAAGGGCGGCTCGCCCCGCTCGATGCGGCGCAGGTAATTGACCAGCAGGCCCGCTTCCTCGTCCTTGAGCACATAGCCGCGCGCGCCGGCGGCGATGGCGTCGAACAGATGCGCGTCGTCGTCATAGATGGTGGCCACCACCGGCAGCGCGTCGGGATGGTCCCGGCTCAGCCGGCGCACGATGTCGACGCCCGAGCCGTCGGGCAGGCCGATATCGACGATGGCCAGCCACAGATCGTCCGCCTTGCGGTCGAGCCAGGCATGGGCCGCCTTGAGGGTGGCGGCCGTTTCTACCGCCAGGTCTGGAAAGGCCGTGTGCAGCACGCTCAGCATCCAGTCGCGTGTGCTGGGCTGGTCCTCGATCAGCAGGCAGAGACGGGGCGATGCCGGTGGCTGGCTCATGGTTCGGAGTTAAGCACAACCGGCATGTCTGGCACCCCCGGTTCCGGGGTGCGGGCGGACAGGCGCAGCGGCATGTCGAGCCCGATGCGCGTGCCGGGCGCGCCGGCGGACAGGGTCAGCCTGCCCCCGATATCCTCGATGCGGTGGCGCAGGTTGCGCAGGCCGAAGCCCGGCGTCTCTCCAGCCAGGGCGGCGGTGGAGATGCCCTTGCCATCGTCGGAAAAATCCAGCCGCAGCCGGTCCTGCGCCAAAGCGGGGGTGACGGTGAGCCGGCTGGCGCCGGAATGGCGGATGACGTTGGAGACGATTTCGCGCACGCTGGAGGTCAGCGCCTTGTGCAGGCGGTAATCGAGCTGGATGGCTTCGGCCTCGGCCTCCTGCAAGGGCCAGTCGAGGGCGATTTCGGCCGCTTCCAGCCGGCGGGCGGTTTCGTGGCGGGTTTCGGCCAGCACGCGTTCCAGGCTGGCCTCCTCGCCGGTGAGGCCGCTGACGATGGCGCGGATGTCGCCCAGCGCCGCCTGCAGGGTGGGGCGGGTGGCCTCGTCGGCGGTGTGCAGGCCGGTGAGCAGGCGGGCCCCGACATCGTCATGCAGGTCGCGCGCCATGCGGCGGCGCTCCTCGCCCACGCCGCGCATATAGGCGTCGCGCCCTTCCTCGGCGCGCAGGGTGAGCGAGACCAGATTGGTGGCGAGCTTGAGATGGGTGGGCGAGAACAGCCCCGCCCGGCGAAGGGGTAGGTGAGGCGCAGCGGCGGGGCGCCGGCCACGGCGGGCAGGGCCATGGACAGCCCGTCCTCGCCCATTTCGGGCATGGCGACGATGGCGGCGGTTTCAGCCACTTCCAGCGGATCGAAGAGGCGCCGCAGCAGGGCCTGCCAGCGCGCGGCGCTTTCGGCGGCCGAGGGGGCGAAGGCCACATCGAGCGCGGCGGAAAACAGCTCGTCCTGCGCGATGGCGCGGCGGGCGGTGGCGCGGCGCCAGATCCAGTCGCGGATGGGCAGGTAGACGAAGGCCACCAGCAGCAGCGAAATGCCCAGGGCCGGGGCGGCGTCGATATTGAGCAGGTAGATGACCATGGCGTCGAGCGCCAGCAGCACCAGCGCGCCCATGGTGTAGAACAGGATGCGGTAGGACCAGTCGCCCAGGTCGAACAGGCGATAGCGGCTGAGGCCCAGCGCCAGGCCGGCATAGATGATGACCAGCACGCTGGTGACGTGGCTCTGGGGCAGCGAGAAGGGCGTGTCGAGCAGGATGGGGGCGGCGCCGAGCAGGGTATAGGCGCCGGCGCCGGCAATCACCGACAGGCCGAGCCAGCCCAGCGCGGCCCGGTCATGCGGGCTGCCGCGGGTGATGCGCCATTGCAGGCCGATGGCGGCGAGGATGCCCAGCATGGCCAGCGCGATGAAGACATAGAGCTGGGAGGGGCCCAGGCCCAGCTCGACATGGCTGGTATCGAAAACCAGGCAGGCGCCGCCGATGAGGGGCAGCAGCCAGAACCAGCGCGGAGGCACCAGCTGGCGCGGATAGCTCAGCAGCAGGCCGATCATGGCGAGGCCGAAGACCAGAACGCCCATGTGGTTGATGGGCACCAGCAGCCCATAGAGATCGGCATGCAGCGCCAGTTCCCTGTTGGCATAGAGCGCCGAGGTGGCGGTGGAGCAGGCCAGGCCGACGGCGCTGATGAGGAACATGATCGGCCCGACATGGCGCGGTCGCAGGGCCCAGACCCAGCCGGCGATGAGCAGCGAGGCTACCCCGGTCAGCAATTGCAGCCAGAAGCCGTCGGGCAGCGCGGTGATTTGGCGGTAGTTGGTATAAAGGACCGAGCGGTATTGCTCGCGGGTGAAGATATCGTGGAGGTAAAGCTCTACCGCATCGGCCGCCATGACCTCGGCCAGGGCGGACTGACGGGCCAGGAAGGCGTCGTATTCGGCATAGCTGTCCAGACTGTCCGGCTCGGGCAGCAGGTCGGCGCCGGTCACCGGCACCGGAGCCGGCCAGTCGGCGGGGCGCTCGGGGCCAGGGGGGGCGATGCCGATCGCCGTGAGCACCATGCCCCAGCGCGGGCCGGGCACGGAAAACACCGCGCCATCCTGCACATGGGTGACCAGAACCGCATCGCCATTGCCGGGTTCGAGCCGCAGCGACAACGAGTTGACGGAGGTTGCGGCGACGAGCACGCCAAAGGCCAGCGCCACGCAGAGCAGCGTGACGGCGACGAGCAGCAGGCTGGGCGTGGCGGGGTTCGGCCTCATGGCCGCATAGAACGGGGGAAAGCCCCGCCGCGCAATATCAGAGTTAGCCTAGACTTAACGCTGGCGATAAATATCGAAAGGGGCGAAGGCCTGTGTCGTCGCCATCAATTGCAGGCGGTTGACATTGACATGGGCGGGCAGCGTCGTGGTCCAGAAGATGGACTCGGCGATGTCGTCGGCATTCATCGCCTCGGTGCCGGCATAGGGCTTGGCGGCCTGGGCCTCGTCGCCCTTGAAGCGCACCAGGGAAAATTCGGTTTCGGTCAGGCCCGGCTCGATATTGGTGACGCGGATATTCTTGCCCTGCACGTCCGAGCGCAGGTTGAGCGCGAACTGCTTCACGAAGGCCTTGGAGGCGCCATAGACCGAGCCGCCGGGATAGGGGTAGTCCCCCGCCACCGAGCCCAGCGTCACCACCTGGCCGCCGCCGCGCGCGATCATGCCGGGCAGCAGGATGCGCACCGTATAGACCAGGCCGGTGATATTGGTTTCGATCATGGTTTCCCAATCGGCGATGTCGGTCTCGGCCGCCGGTTGCAGGCCCAGCGCCAGCCCGGCATTGGCCAGCACGATGTTGATGCCGGTAAATTCGGCGGGCAGGCCGGCAATGGCCGCCTCGATGGCGGCGCGGTCGCGCACGTCGAGCGCGATGGTGTGGCATTTATCCTTGCCCAGCTCGTCCTGCAACGCATCCAGCCGCTCCTGCCGGCGACCGGTGGCGATGACCTTGCCGCCGGCCCCGACATAGCGCCGGGCCGCGGCAGCGCCGAAACCCGAGGTCGCCCCGGTGATGAAAACGACGAAATTTCTGGGGTCGAGCAACTGGTACATGGCAATTCCAATAGGCATATGAAGGCGATGGGGAAAGGGTGGACCTTGGGGGGCGGCCGGGTCAAGCCAGAAGGAAGGCTACCTTTCCAAAAGGTAATCTGATTACCAAGAGCTAACGTGCCTGCGGCTCCGGCCGCTTGTAGTGTCCGAAAAGCCTTTAGCTTCGGGTAAGTGGAATTTTGAAGACGCTGCTGAGATGGGTTTTGGTGCTGGTGCTGCTGGGCGGCGCGGCGGGCGCCGGCTGGTGGTATTTCTATCGGGCGCCGCAGGCGCGCACCGTGCCGGCCACGGTGGCGGTGAGCCGCGCCGATGTGGAAACCACGGTGCTGGCCTCGGGCATTTTGCAGGCCAATTCGTTGGTCAGCGTCGGCGCCGAAGTGTCGGGCACCATCAAGGCGGTGCATGTGGCGCTGGGCGATGCGGTGAAAAAGGGCGACCTCATCGCCGAGATCGACAGCCTCAACCAGGAAAATGCCGTCAAGTCGGCAGAGGCGGCGCTGGCCGGCATCCTGGCCCAGCAGCGCAACCAGCAGGCTGTTCTGGCCAAGGCCGAGGCGACGCTGGCGCGCCAGAAGCAGCTCAGCGCCAACAGCCTGATTTCGCAGACGGACCTGGAAACCGCGCAGACGGCGGTGGACCAGGCCCAGGCCCAGCTCGACCAGCTTGCGGCGCAGATCACCCAGGCCGAGCTGACCGTCGACGGGGCCAAGCTCAACCTGTCGCGCACCCGCATCACCGCGCCCGGCGACGGCACCGTGGTGGCGCTGCTGGTGGATGAGGGGCAGACGGTCAACGCCAATTCCTCCACCCCCACCATCGCCAAGATCGCCGATCTGGACACCATGGTGATCAAGGCCGAGATTTCCGAGGCCGACGTGGTCAAGGTGCGGCCGGGGCAGCGGGTCTATTTCACCATTCTGGGCGAGCCCGACAGCCAGATCGACGCCACTTTGCGCGAAATCGAGCCGGCGCCCACCTCGATCAGCAGCGACAGCACCAGCTCCAGCGACGCGGTGTATTATAACGGGCTGTTCGACGTGCCCAATCCCGACCACAAGCTGCGCATCGCCATGACCGCGCAGGTGACCATCGTGCTGGCCGAGGCCAGGGACGTGCTCACCCTGCCGGCGAGCCTGGTCACGCGGCGCGGGCCGGAGGGCACCACCGTCATGGTCTATGATCCGGCCAGCGAACAGGCGCGGCCGCGCCGC
>NZ_JAUCDN010000183.1:0-6805 GCF_034675085.1 Devosia sp. | reverse complement strand
ACGACATCCCCGATGAGATGGTGGCGCAAGCCAACGCCAGGGCCGCGAGCACTTAGGAAAACCACCATATCTCATCATCTGCACTGGAGATGCCGCACCCACCAGGCAGCACCTCCCCCTTGACGGGGGAGGTTGGGAGGGGGTGTCGAGAGCCCCAATATAAGGGTCACACGTCGCCAACCCTTGATCCCTCCCCGCAGGGGGGAGGGTGACGACTGCACCATCAGGCTTCTCTGACATCCCCGACGAGATGGTGGCGCAAGCCAACGCCAGGGCCGCGAGCACTTAGGAAAACCACCATATCTCATCATCTGCACTGGAGATGCCGCACCCACCAGGCAGCACCTCCCCCTTGACGGGGGAGGTTGGGAGGGGGTGTCGAGAGCCCGAATATCGGGCCACACGCCCCCCACCCTTGATCCCTCCCCGCAAGGGGGAGGGTGACGACTGCACCATCGGGCTTCCCCGCTCCAAAGAGCGGGCCTGACCTCGCGCCCGGCACCCCCTCTTGCCGAAACGGTGATGGCCTTTGCGCTGCCGGGCGGGCATGAGGGCGGGGTTGTTCAAAGGTGCCCCATGAGCCTTGCCCTTGCCGCCATCCTTGCCGTGGCGGTTTTTCTTACCTCCACCTTGTCCGGTGTTTTCGGCATGGCGGGAGGGCTGGTGCTGCTGGCGGCGCTGCTGGCCATGCTGCCCGTGGCCACCGCCATCGCCGTGCAGGGCGCCATCCAGATCGTGGCCAATGGCTCGCGCGCCTGGTTCTCGCGCGACCATATCGACTGGCGCATCCTGTGCACCATCTGCGTCGGGCTGGTCGCCGCCGCCATCCTGCTCTTCATCCTGCGCTATACGCCCGACCTGGCCGGGGTCTGCATCGTCATCGGCCTGCTGCCCGTTCTGGTGTGGATTCCACGCCGCTGGCTGGCGCTCGATGCCAGCAAGCCGCTGCATGGGTTTTTCTGCGGGCTGATGGGGGGCGGGCTCAACCTGGCGGTGGGTGTTTCAGGCCCCACGGTGGATATCTTCTTCATCCGCACGCAGATGGACCGGCGCAAGGTCATCGCCACCAAGGCCGCCACCCAGGTCATCTCCCATGCCGCCAAGGTGGTTTTCTACGGCGCCACCGCTTCGGCCATGGGTGGGGGCGACTGGCTGATGGTGCTGGTCGCCGCACCCTTTGCCATCGCCGGCACCAATCTGGGCTTTCACATCCTGCAACGCATGACCGATGACGGCTTCCGGGCGTGGACGCGCTGGGTCGTCACCGCCATCGGCATTTTCTATCTCGCGCGCGGCTTGTTCCTGCTCCTTGGCGGCTGATGGATGGAGCGTTTTCAGCAAAAGTGGCAGGCACTTTTGCAATTCGAAAACGCGACCGCTGAAGAACATCGAGCGTTTTCAGCAAAAGTGGTGTGCACTTTTGCGGTTCGAAAACGCGACCGCTCAGGGACATCGAGCATTTCATCGTTTCGATGAAATGCTCTAAGGTGCCGTGGGGAGACGACATGGCACCTTTCGATAGCGTAACCGCACGCCTGATTCTGCTTTTGGCCGAGACCGGCTCGATCGGCCGCGCCGCCGAGCGCGAGGGCATCGCCTCCTCGGCGGTGAGCCGGCGCGTCTCCGATCTCGAAAGCCGCCTGGGCGTCGTGCTCTTCGACCGCTCCGCCCATGGCGTGCGCCTCACCAATGCCGGAGAGGCCTATGCCGAAGGCTGCCGCATCGTCTTGCGCGCCATCGCCGATCTCGATGTGGTCATGGCCGAATTCGGCTCGGGCCAGCGCGGCAGCCTGCGCCTGGCCTGCACCAGCTCGGCGCTCACCGGGCGCCTGCCCGAGCTTCTGGCCCGCTACGCCGCCCGCAATGACGGCATCGATCTCGATATCCAGGAGATGAGCGCCGCCAAGGCGCTTCTGGCGCTGGACGAGGGCCGGGCCGACATCGCCATCGTGTCGGACAATTACGATTTCACCCGCTTCGAGATCAAAGCCTTCGAGGATGACCGCGTCTGGGTGCTGGCCCCGCCCGACCATCCCCTGGCTGCCCGGATCGAGCCGCGCAAGGATATCGGTTTTCTCGACGTCATCGATTATCCCATCGTCGGCATCCACCAGGCCGGCTCGTTGGACCGGCTTCTGGCCGAAGCCGCGCGCAAGGCGGGGCGGCAGCTCACCGAGACGGTGCGCGTCGAGAGCTTCCCGGCGCTGGTGCGCATGGTCGAGGCCGGCTTCGGCGTCGGGTTCCTGCGCTCCACCAGCCTGCATCTGCTGGCCGGCACCGATCTGGTCTGCGCCCCGCTGGGCGAAAGCTGGGCCCTGCGCCAGCTTCTCGTCGCCCGCCGCAAATCCACCCCGCTTTCGGCGGCCATGAAGAGCTTCACCGCCCTGTGCAGCGAGACCTACAGCCCTTCGAGCTGAGCTTTCCCCAAAGCTGATCGGACTGGTCATCTTTGTTTGACTCTTGCCCTTGCCGTCATTAGAAAACCGGACAGGTCCGGTCAGGATTGACCGTCCTCCCTTTTATCGTTTCTGGATTGGAAGCCTCCCGTGAAGCTCGATCGCACTCCCGCCATTTTCGCCGCCCTCGTGGCTGGCGCGCTCTCGTTCACCGCTGTCTCCGCCGTGGCGCAGGATAAAGTCATCACCCACGCCCAGGGCGAAACCACCCTGTCCGGCGTGCCGGCCAAGGTCCTGACCCAGGATTGGGCCGTCTATGACGACCTGCAGGCCCTCGGCGTCGCCGTTGCCGGCGCTCCCGCCTCCAACGCCCCCAGCTACATCACCGGCGTTCCCGCCGACCTGCTGCAGCTGGGCTCGCTCTTCGAACCCGATTTCGAGGGCATCGCCGCCTCCGAATCCGATGTCTATTTCGTCGCCGGCCGCTCGGCCAAGGCGCTTGAAACCGCCAAGGATATCCTGCCCACCATCGACCTGTCGGTGAACAACGGCTCGATCATCGAGGGCGTCAAGAACAACCTCACCATTCTGGGCGAGATCTTCGACAAGCAGGACAAGGCCGCCGAGCTCGATGCCGCGCTCGATGCCAAGGTCGCCGAGGTCAAGGCTGCCGCCGAGGGCAAGGGCACCGCGCTGGTTCTGGTCACCAATGCCGGCAAGCTCGGCGTCTATGGTCCGGATTCGCGCGTGTCCTGGGTCTATAACGAGATCGGCATGCCCTCGGCCCTGGCCAGCGTCAAGGACGGCGATCACGGCGGCGACGCGGTGACCTTCGAGTTCCTGCTCGAAGTCAATGCCGACTGGGTCTTCGTGGTCGATCGCGATGCCGGCACCGGCGAGAGCACCGGCGCCGCCGCTGCCCTGCTCGATAACGAACTGTTCAACCAGACCACCGCCGCCAAGGAAGGCCATATCGTTTACCTCGATCCGCAGGCCGCCTATATCTCCATGCACGGCTATCAGGGCGTGATGCTCCTGCTCGATCAGGTTCTGGCTGGCCTTAACGGCTGATTGGCCTTAACGCTTTGAGCGAACCCGGCGGCCCGCGGGCCGCCGGGTTCGGTTATTTCTCTTCTGGCGGTTTCCTCTTGCGCTATCTGCTCCTGGCTTTTGCTTTCACCGTGCTGCTGGCCGTCGTCAGCCTTTTCGTCGGTGTCAGCGATGTCTCGCTGACCGGCCTTCTCGCCGGCGGGGCCGAAGGGCGCGCCATGGAGGTCTTCGTCATCAGCCGCGTGCCGCGCACCCTGGCGCTGGTCCTGGCCGGGGCCTCCATGGCCATTGCCGGGCTGGTCATGCAGATGGTGGTGCGCAACCGGTTCGTTGAACCCTCCACCACCGGCACCACTGAATCGGCCACGCTCGGCTTTCTCGTCGTTACCCTTTTCGCTCCCGGCTGGCCGCTGATGGCCAAGATGGCGGTGGCGGCGGTCTTCGCCCTGGGCGGCACAGCATTGTTCCTGCGCATCCTGCGCGTGGTGCCGCTGCGCGACGTGCTGCTGGTGCCCCTGGTCGGCATCATGCTGGGCGGCATCATCGGCGCGCTTACCGCCTTTATCGCCTATCGCGCCAATCTCATGGCCTCGCTGCTCGCCTGGAACATGGGCGATTTCTCCGGCGTCATCCGTGGCCGCTATGAACTGCTCTGGATCGGCCTGGTCTGCGGCGCGATGGCCTATATCGCCGCCGACCGCTTCACGGTGGCCGGCATGGGGCGCGATTTCACCACCAATCTGGGGCTCAATTACCAGCGCGTCATGGTGCTGGGGCTGGCCATCGTCTCGGTGGTCAGTGCAGTGGTGCTGGTCTCGATCGGCTCCATACCCTTTCTCGGGCTCATCGTGCCCAATGTGGTCAGCCTGATCGTGGGCGATAATATGCGCCGCACCGTGCCCTGGGTGGCGCTGGGCGGCGCCGGCATGGTGCTGGCCTGCGACATCGTCGGGCGCCTCATCCGCTTTCCCTATGAAATTCCCATCAGCGTGGTCATGGGCGTGGTCGGCAGCGCCATCTTCCTTTACCTGCTGCTGCGCACGCCGAGGGCCGCCACATGAGTGGCCAGTCCCTTGCCGAAGCGCCTGCGCGCGCATTCTCGCGTCCCGCCATCGTGCTGCTCGTCCTGCTGGCGCTGGCGCTGGTCTCCACCGGCCTGTTCATGACGCTGGGCGCCAAGGGCAGCTGGAGCTTCGTGCTCTCCTTCCGCGGCAAGAAGCTGCTCTCCCTGGTGCTGGTCGCCTATTCGGTGGCCGTGTCCACCGTGCTGTTCCAGACCGTCACCAATAACCGCATCCTCACCCCCTCCATCATGGGGTTCGATGCGCTCTACGTCCTGCTCAAGACCGCCGTGGTCTTCTTTTTGGGCATCGGCGCGCTGGTCGCCATCGATTCGCAGCTGCAATTCCTCATCGAAGTCGTGGCCATGGCAGGCTTTTCCATCCTGCTGTTCCGCTGGCTGTTCCTGGGCGAGGAGCGCAGCCTGCATCTGCTGGTGCTGGTCGGCATCGTCTTCGGGATTTTCTTCCGCTCGCTCTCCCAGCTCATGCAGCGCATGCTCGATCCGGGCGCCTTCAACGTGCTCCAGGATACGCTGTTTGCCAGCTTCGCCACCACCGATCCCACGCTTCTGGGCATCTCCACGCTCGTCGTCGTTCTCGCCAGCGCCTATGGCTTTCGCATGATGCACACCTATGACGTGCTCTCGCTGGGCCGCGCCCAGGCCATCAATCTGGGGGTCGATTACCGCCGCACCGTCATGACCATACTGGTGCTGGTGGCTGTGCTGGTTTCGGTGTCCACCGCGCTGGTGGGGCCGGTCACTTTCTTCGGCCTCCTGGTAGCGACGCTGGCCCATTCGCTGGTGGGCAACAGCCGCCATCGCTATGTGCTGCCGGCCGCCGTGCTGCTGGCCATCATCTGCCTTGTCGGCGGCCAGACCCTGCTCGAACGGGTCTTCGCCTTCGATACGGCGCTCTCGATCATCATCGAGTTTCTGGGCGGCATCGTCTTTATCGCCCTCGTTTTGCGGAGATCGGCCCGATGATCGTCACCAACGACGTCACCAAGTCCTATGGGGCAAGCTGCGTGGTCGATGGCGTTTCGCTGGAACTGCCCCAGGGCGGCATCACCTCCATCATCGGCCCCAATGGCGCCGGCAAATCGACCCTGCTCTCCATGGTCAGCCGCCTCATGGCCATGGACAAGGGCACGGTGACCGTGGGCGGGCTCGATATTTCCCGCACCGCCAGCGACGAACTGGCGCGGCGCCTCTCCATCCTGCGCCAGGACAACCACATGACCGCGCGCCTCACCGTGCGCGATCTGGTGTCCTTCGGCCGCTATCCCCATTCCAAGGGCCGCCTCACCCTGGAGGACAAGGATCATATCGAGCGCGCCATCGGCTATCTCGACCTCGGCGCCCTGTCCGACCGGTTCCTCGACGAGCTCTCCGGCGGCCAGCGCCAGCGGGCCTTCGTCGCCATGGTGCTGTGCCAGGATACCGACTACCTGCTGCTCGACGAGCCGCTCAACAATCTCGACATGAAGCATGCCATGGGCATGATGAAGCTGTTGCGCCGCGCCGCCGACGAATTGGGCAAGACCGTGGTGCTGGTGCTGCACGATATCAATTTCGCCTCCTGGTATTCCGACCATATCGTGGCCATGAAGCAGGGCAGGGTGGCGGCCCAGGGCGATGTCGCCTCCATCATCCGCCCCGAAGTGCTTGGCGCGATTTACGAGATGGAGATCAAGGTCCACGAGATTGGCGGACAAAAGATCAGCATCTATTACGGCTGAGCCGGGAGATCGTCATGCAGCCCTCCATCGCCATCATCACCATCGGGGTGGACGATCTCGAACGCGCCTTCGCCTTTTACCGCGCCCTGTTCGAGATCGCCGACGACCAGATCGGGGCAGGGGAGGACCATGTCGCCTTCTTCCTGCCCTCGGGCCCTTCCTTCGTGCTCTTCCCGCGCGAGCAGATTGCCCGCACCGCCGGCAAGGATCCCGCCAGCGCCGGCGCGCCCGGGTTCGTCCTCAGCCACCAGGCGCAAAGCCCCGCCGAGGTCGACGACATCCTGCGCCGCGTCCTCGTCGCCGGCGGCGCCATCGTCACCGACGCCGCCCAGACCGAATGGGGCTATTCCGCCTATTTCGAGGATAGCGAAGGCAATGTCTGGGAACTCATGGCCCAGCCTGCGGCCAATTGAGGCCGCCCCCTGGAGCGTTTCCCGCCAGCCTTGAACCATCGGCGCCTTCGTCCCCTCTCCCCCAAGGGCAGGACTATCGCATATGGGTCGCGGCACGATAGCGCCGCACCCGCCGGGCGGTACCTCCCCCTTGACGGGGGAGGT
>NZ_JAUCDN010000182.1:0-6852 GCF_034675085.1 Devosia sp. | reverse complement strand
CGGCATGGGCCAGCGCTAGGCCGCGCCGGGCGCTACCCCGGAAACGGCACCAGTGGCGTATCGGCGCGCAGATAGAGCGGGTGCTTGGGCGAGCCGTCGGCATTGGTGCCGAAGCACCACAGATCGATGCCCTCGCCGCGCAGCCGCAGGACGATCTCGCGCCCTGCCGGGGCCAGCGCGCGGTTGAGCTTGCCGTGGCATAGCACCACGCGCCCGGCTCCCAGCGCCGCCTCTTCTATGGCCGGAATATTGGCCGGCGACACCGCTTCGACGCCCGGCGCCAGCAGCATTTTGGGGTCGGTGGCGCGATAATCCCCGACATTGGCCTTCACCATGCCCGAAAAGCCCTCGCGCCGGGCGAAATTCCATTCCCGCGCGCAGGTGGGATCGTCCACGCTGGCATCGGCCGTCGAGGGATTCATGCCGATAAAGAGAATATAGCGGCTGGGAAACTCCGCCCCCAGCCAGCGGCGCATGATCTGGCGATAGAGCCCGTCCGGGCTCATCACCGCGTCCCCCTTCACCCCTTCGCCCAGGCGCAGGCGCACCTTGCCGCCCGGGTCATGCGCCAGATCCGTCATGCCGTCAGGTCGCTGGGCGGCACCAGCCCGTGGATCAGCGAGGCGGTGGTGACGGTATTGGCCAGGAGGCAGGCGATGGTCATCGGGCCGACCCCGCCCGGCACCGGCGTGATGGCGCCGGCCACATCCGCGGCTTCCCCATAGGAGACGTCGCCCACCAGCCGCGTCTTGCCGGGGCCCTTTTCCGGGGCGTCGATGCGGTTGATGCCCACATCGATCACCGTCGCGCCGGGCTTGATCCAGTCGCCGCGCACCATTTCGGGGCGGCCCACCGCCGCCACCACGATATCGGCCTGCCGCACGATTTCGGGCAGGTTCCTGGTGCGCGAATGCGCCACCGTCACCGTGCAGTTCTCGCGCAGCAGCAACTGCATCATCGGCTTTCCAACCAGATTAGAGCGCCCGATGATGACGGCATTGAGCCCGGCGAGGCTCCCCAACTGGTCGCGCAGCAGCATAAGGCACCCCAGCGGCGTGCACGAGACCGGGCCGGGCAGCCCGATCTGCACCTTGCCCACATTGGCCGGGGTGAAACAGTCCACATCCTTGGCCGGATCGATCGCCTCGATCACCTTGACCGGGTCGATCTGTTCGGGCACCGGCAATTGCACCAATATGCCATGAACCTTTGGGTCGGCATTGAGCCGGGCGACCAGCGCCAGCAATTCGGCTTCCGAGGTGTCGGCGGGCAATTCATGCTTGAACGAGGCCATGCCGACCTCGGCGGTCTGCTTGGCCTTGTTGGCCACATAGACCTGGCTGGCCGGGTCATGCCCCACGATCACCACGGCCAGGCCAGGGGTAATTCCGTGCTCGGCCTTGAGGCGGTCGACATGGCCGGCGATGCGGGCGCGCAGCCCTTCCGCGAAACTTTTGCCGTCGATGATCTTTGCTGCCATGGAAGCCTCCGGGGGATGAGCGCCGCAGCAATAGAAAATGCCGGCCCCGCCGTCCATGCTTGAAGGCAAAATAAAAGGGCCGCGACGCCATCTCTGGCGTCACGGCCCCTGGGAGTGCCTGCCTGCCGCGCTGTTGAGGGCTTGGGGGACAAGCGGCCTGCGGAACTTCCCCTCGCTCACCGGTTGCATGGGTCGCTTGCCGTGCCAGTGAACTGCACACAAGATGGGGGGAAATTGCGGCAAGAAAAGTACGCATCACCACGATGTGATGACACCGTCGCAAATGCCTGCGCAGTTGATGCGTGGCGTCGAAGCTGGCATTGGAAGAGCCACGCAAGGATAAGTGTTCATGACCGTCATCAGCCCGCCCCGTCTCGACAAGCAGTCCTTCACCGATCCGGCCGAGGCCTGGCAATATCTGGCCTGGCTCTACCACCGCAATACCGGCTTCATCCGCGACTCCCTCAAGGCGCTGGCCGCGGGCGAGGTGCCGGCGGGCCGGGTGCGCGCCTGCTATCCGCAGGTGGAAGTGCGCTCCACCAGCTATTCGCGCCACGAGAGCACCCTGCCCTATGGCTATCTGCACACCCCCGGGCTTTACCGCACCACGGTCACGGCACCCGATCTGTTCAAGGGCTATTACCAGGAGCAGTTCGCCGTCATCCTCGCCAATCATGGCGGCAGCATCGATGTGGGCGAATCGGAAACCCCCATTCCGCTGCATTTCGCCATGCCGGCCAATGAGCGCATCGATGGCGAGGCGCTCAACGCCCTCAACATCCCGCTGCGCGACCTGTTCGACGCGCCCGACCTGGCCAATACCGACGACGAGATCGCCAACGGCACCTATGTGCCCCCGCGCGGCGGGCCCTACCCGCTTTCCGCCTTCACCGCGCCGCGCGTCGACTATTCGCTGTTCCGGCTGGCCCACTACACCGGCACCGACGCGCAGCACTTCCAGAATTTCGTGATCTTCACCAATTACGCCTTCTACATCGACGAATTCTGCCGCATGGCGAAAGCCTATATGCAGGAAGGCCATCCCCATTACGAAAGCTTCATCGAGCCGGGCAATGTGGTGACCGACAACGCCCTGCGCGGCGGCAATATCGCCGGCACCGCCCCGGTGCGCGCGCCGCAGATGCCGGCCTATCACCTGACCGCCGCCAAGGGCCGGGGCATCACCATGGTCAATATCGGCGTCGGCCCGTCCAACGCCAAGACCATCACCGACCATATCGCCGTGCTGCGCCCGCATGTCTGGATCATGCTCGGCCATTGCGCCGGCCTGCGCAATTCGCAGGAACTGGGCGATTACGTGCTGGCCAATGCTTATATGCGCGAGGACCATGTGCTCGATGCCGACCTGCCGCTGACCGTGCCGGTGCCGGCGCTGGCCGAGGTGCAGGTGGCGCTGGAGCAGGCGGTGGAGGAAATCACCCACACCGCTGGCGTCGAAACCAAGAAGATCATGCGCACCGGCACGGTCGCCACCTTCGACAACCGCAATTGGGAATTGCGCGACCAGTCCGAGATCGTGCGCCAGCTCAGCCAGTCGCGCTCCGTGGCGCTGGACATGGAAAGCGCCACCATCGCCGCCAACGGCTTCCGCTTCCGCGTGCCCTACGGCACGCTGCTTTGCGTCTCCGACAAGCCCCTGCATGGGGAATTGAAACTGCCGGGCATGGCCTCGGATTTTTATCGCACCCAGGTGAGCCGGCATTTGCAGATCGGGCTGCGGGCGATGGAAATCCTGCGCGACGAGCCGGCGGAGCGCCTGCATTCGCGCAAATTGCGCAGCTTCGCCGAAACCGCCTTCCAGTAGCAAGGCCATGGCGCCGCCCCCAGGGGCAGCGCCATTCTACAATAGGGGTGTGGGGCTATTCGCCCCGCTCCTCAGTCGCGTTCCAGCAGCGCCTTCCACAGCAGCCCGCCCAGCGCCGCGCCGATCAGCGGGGCGACGATGAACAGCCACACCTGCCCCAGCGCGCCCGTCTCTGCGAACAGCGCGGCGGCGATGGAGCGGGCCGGATTGACCGAGGTATTGCTGACCGGAATGCCGATCAGGTGGATCAGCGTCAGCCCCAGGCCGATGGCGATGCCGGCAAAGCCCGCCGGCGCCAGCTTCGATGTCGCCCCCAGGATGATTAGCACGAAGAAGCCGGTGAGCACGATTTCGGCCACCAGCACCGCGATCATGCTGTAGCCGCCGGGCGAGAGCGCGTCATAGCCATTGGAGGCGAAGCCCCCGGCGACGAAATCGGGCTTGCCCGAGGCGATGGCGAACAGCACCGCCGCCCCCAGCGCCCCGCCCACCACCTGCGCGGCCCAATAGGGCGCCAGGTCCTTGTAGGCGAACCTGCCGGCCACGGCGAGGCCGAGCGACACGGCCGGGTTGAAATGCCCGCCCGAAATGCCGCCCACGGCATAGACCATGGTCAGCACGGTCAGCCCGAAGGCCAGCGCCACGCCAAGATAGCCGATGCCCACATCGGGTACGCCCGCCGCCAGGACGGCCGCGCCGCACCCGCCGAATACAAGCCAGAACGTGCCGAATGCTTCGGCCCAAACTCGCCTCATCATTTTCAAAAAACTCCCCAAGCCTATGATTCTTGCCCCCGACTGTAACAAGCACACGCCTTCCCCCCGATAGTCAACCGCAATACTGTTCTTCAGGTGACGAAGACATAGCTCAGCCTCTCCCTCGAGGCAGGGCTATCGGATATGGGTTGTGGCACGATAAAGCCGCAACCGCCGGGCGGCACCTCCCCCGTGACGGGGAGGTTAGGAGGGGGTGTCCTTCCAAGCGCCCAGGACATCCGCCCACCCCTCCTGCCAGCTCCTGTCAGCACCCTGCCCTATCTCACCCTTGACCTCAGCCGCTTTGTTCTGTTTACGTTCACATGATTTGCGCAACGGGTGTTGACTTGCAGGCGGGCCGGGGGAGGCTTATCTCTGGGCCTGCCCGCCGCCCCTCCCCGCCGCGGCACGCCAATGGACCCAAGCATGACCGACAAGCCCAGCCAGAACCGCGAGATCATTGTGCGCGGCGCCCGCGAGCATAATCTCAAGGGAATCGACCTCAAGCTGCCGCGCGACAGCCTGATCGTGATGACGGGGCTGTCCGGTTCGGGCAAATCCTCGCTCGCCTTCGACACCATCTATGCCGAGGGCCAGCGCCGCTATGTGGAATCGCTGTCCGCCTATGCCCGGCAGTTCCTCGAAATGATGCAGAAGCCGGACGTGGAACATATCGAGGGCCTGTCGCCGGCCATTTCCATCGAGCAGAAAACCACGTCGCGTAACCCGCGCTCTACCGTTGGCACCGTCACCGAGATCTACGACTATCTGCGCCTGCTTTACGCCCGCGTCGGCATTCCCTATTCGCCCGCCACCGGCCTGCCCATCGAGAGCCAGACCGTCAGCCAGATGGTCGATCGCACGCTGGATCTGCCCGAGGGCACGCGCCTCTATTTGCTCGCCCCCATCGCGCGCGGCCGCAAGGGCGAATACAAGAAGGAACTGGCCGATTTGATGCGCAAGGGCTTCCAGCGCGTCAAAATCGACGGCGAGTATCACGAGATCGAGGACGCCCCGGCGCTCGACAAGAAATTCAAGCACGACATCGAGGTGGTGGTCGACCGCCTTGTGGTTGCTCCCGATATCGCCGGGCGGCTGGCCGAGAGTTTCGAGACGGCGCTGAAGCTGGCCGAGGGCATCGCGCTGATCGAATTTGCCGACGAGAAGAACGAGGATGGCACGCCGCGCCAGATCACATTCTCGGAAAAATTCGCCTGCCCGGTGTCCGGCTTCACCATTGCCGAGATCGAGCCGCGCCTGTTCTCCTTCAACAATCCCTTCGGCGCCTGCCCTGTCTGCGACGGACTGGGCACCGAGCAGAAGATCGACCCCGATCAGGTGGTGCCCGACCCCACCCTTTCCCTGCGCGATGGCGCCATATTGCCCTGGGCCAAGACCAGCGCGCCCTATTACCAGCAGACGCTGCAAGCGGTAGTGAAGCATTTCGGCGCCTCCACCGGCACCGCCTGGAACGAGCTGCCCTTCGATGTGCAGCACGCCGTGCTTTATGGCACCGACAGGACCAAGATCGAATTCGTCTATGACGACGGGTTGCGCCAATACCGCACCACCAAGGCCTTTGAAGGCGTCATCGGTAATCTCGAGCGGCGCTACAAGGAGACCGAGAGCGCCGGCATGCGCGAGGAGATCGAGAAATACATGTCGGCCAAGCCCTGCGTCGCCTGTGGCGGCTACCGGCTCAAGCCCGAGGCGCTGGCGGTCAAGATCGATGGCCTGCATGTCGGCCAGGTCACCGAAAAATCCATCCGCGACGCCCTTTCCTGGTTCCAGGCCCTGCCCGATACGCTGACCGCCAATCAGCGCACCATCGGCGAGCGCATCCTCAAGGAAATCCGCGAGCGGCTGAATTTCCTCGTCGATGTCGGGCTCGACTATCTCTCCATGGCGCGCAATTCCGGCACGCTGTCGGGCGGCGAGAGCCAGCGCATTCGCCTGGCCAGCCAGATCGGCTCGGGCCTTACCGGCGTGCTCTATGTGCTCGACGAGCCCTCCATCGGCCTGCATCAGCGCGATAATGCCCGCCTGCTCGAAACCCTGCAAAGGCTGCGCGACCTGGGCAATACCGTCATCGTGGTCGAGCATGACGAGGACGCCATCCTCACCGCCGACTACGTGGTCGATATCGGCCCCGGCGCCGGTGTGCATGGCGGCGAGATCGTCGCCGAGGGCACCCCGCAGGACATTCTCAACCACCCCGATTCCCTCACCGGCAAATATCTTTCCGGCCGCATGGGCATCGCCATGCCCGCCGAGCGGCGCGAGGGAAAAAAGGGCAAGACCCTCTCCATCCGCGGCGCCACCGGCAATAATCTGAAGAATGTCTCGGTCGACGTGCCCCTGGGCACCTTTATCGCCATCACCGGCGTTTCCGGCGGCGGCAAGTCGACCCTGATGATCGACACCATGTACCAGGCCATCGCCCGGCGCCTCAACGGTGCCCGCGTCGTCCCGGCCCCGCACGAATCCCTCACCGGCCTCGAATTTCTCGACAAGGTCATCGATATCGACCAGAGCCCCATCGGGCGCACCCCGCGCTCCAATCCGGCCACCTATACCGGGGCCTTCACCCCGTTGCGCGAATGGTTCGCCGGCCTGCCGGAAGCGAAAGCCCGCGGTTACGGGCCGGGGCGTTTCTCCTTCAACGTCAAGGGCGGCCGCTGCGAGAAATGCGAAGGCGATGGCGTCCTCAAGATCGAGATGCACTTCCTGCCCGACGTCTACGTGCCCTGCGACGTGTGCAAGGGCAAGCGCTACAATCGCGAGACGCTGGA
>NZ_JAUCDN010000181.1:0-6885 GCF_034675085.1 Devosia sp. | reverse complement strand
CCTTTGTTTTATCGCGTTTCCGAACCGCAAAACCGTTTCCACTTTTGCTGGAAACACTCTAGGCGAGCGGAATGCCCTTCTTGCCCTTGTCGCGCTGATAAAGGGCGGACAGGTCGGCATAAAGCCCGGTCAAATCGTCGATGCGCGCCGTCAGCGCCTCGCGCGCGGTGCGGTCGAGCCCGGCGATCATGCCCATGATGTCGTGGCTGGTCCAATAGGCATTGGTGCGGTTGTAGAGCGGCCTGTCGGGCGCGGCTGCGGGCCGGTCCGGATCGGGCACGGCATAAACCGATTTCAGGATCTGGATGTCATA
The DNA here is from genome assembly GCF_034675085.1 of Devosia sp. GTDB lineage: Bacteria > Pseudomonadota > Alphaproteobacteria > Rhizobiales > Devosiaceae > Devosia. The sequence continues at coordinate 6,572 of NZ_JAUCDN010000181.1, read as the reverse complement.
GGGAATGGCGAAGCTGTCGCGGCTGTCCTGGTGGCTGAAGAGGAAATAGAAATTGTCGAAGCCCGACCAGGTGATGCCCGAAAGGCAGAGCGAACAGGGCTCGTGCGTGCACAGGAACAGGCAGTCCTTCGGGTCGGGGCGCTGATCGGCCGGGATCTCGAAAAAGCGCTTGATAGCGTGTATTTCGCCGTGCCAAAGCGGGTTTTCCACCTCGTTATTGGTTTCGGCCACCACCACCGACAGGTCGGATTTGCGCAGGATGGCGGCGCCGAAGAGCTTGTTGCCATGGGCAACGCCGCGGCGCGTCACCGGTGCGACCTCCTGTTCGATCACGTCGAGCAGGCGGGAAATGAGGCTGGCGGTATCGATGTCGGCCACGATGACGGCTCCGGTTGCAAACCCGCCAAGCCTAGAGCATTTCATCTGTGGGTTGAAACGGAGAATTGCCCGGCATTCCGGCGCGCTCAGGGCGCCCTTTCGAGTTCCACCAGAATTGTGCCGGCGCTGTCGAGCAGATGCAGGCTCTTTTCGGTGCGCTTGAAATCGGCGGTTTTGGCCAGGGCGTCGTAATAGCGGCCCTCCTGTTCCATCAACGCCTCGCTACAGGCCATCAGCGTGCCCGCCACCGGGCCGAAGGAGAGGGGGCTGTCCTCGAAGCGCGTCTCGGCGAAATAGCTGTTGCAGCCGCCGCGCCCGCCCGCGCCATTGTCGGCCATGATTTGCAGCGTGACCTTGCTTTGCGCCAGCACCGGCGTGCCGCCGATGGCGGTCACCACCCATTGGGTGTCGGCCAGCGGGTTAGCCGGAGCGACCGGGCCGGGACGCGGGCCGGCGGCGCGATTGACGATGATGAGGCCGGCGTCTGGATTGGCGGGATCGACAGCGACGGGGCGCGGGCTGGCGAACAGTACCCGCCCGCCGCTGAGGATTTCGGCGCGCAGCCCATAGCTGCCGCCCGCCCCGATTGTGGAGCTGCGCACATCAAGGGTGAAGGAGAGGGGCACCTGGCCGCCGGCGGTGGGCTGGCCGGTGGCGCTGACCACCACGCCCTCGCCGGGCAGGCGCAGCAATGTCATGCGCAGCCGTGCATCGGGGGGCAGGGCGATGCGCTCGCGGTAGGTCACCTCGCCGGTGAAGGTGACGCTGTCGGCGGCGGTGGCGACGCCGAAAAGACTGAACAGGGTAAAAGCAAGGCTGGCGAGAAAGCGAATGGGCATGGGACCGTCCTTTCCCAGGCAAGAATGCCGCAGAAAGCCGAAGTTTGCCAGGGGTTTGCGCGAAAGCGTCAGGTTCCGACCGTCCAGGGCGTCTCGAAGACGTGCTCTTCGAGGTTGTTGCCGTCTCCGCCCCGGTCGACCACCAGGAAATCGGCTGGTGCTTCCAGCGGGGTCAGCACGCCATGCCAGACATTCATGGCGATGTTGACGCCCTGGCCCGGCGCGGGGCGGAAGGCGCGCGGGCGCACCGGCCGGCCCGCCTGGTCCTCGGCGACGATGACCAGCCATTGCGCCGCCCCCAGAGGATAGAAGGCCTGGCTGCCCAGGGGATGGCGTTCGACCATCTCCAGCCGCAGCGGCAGCGCATAGGGCTGGCCCCGGAAAATGGAGATGAGCGGGCGCGGATGCACCCCCCCAAGTTCCACCCGCGCCAGGTCGTGGTAGCGCTCGGTCATGCCCTTGTTGATGGGATAATGATGGGCGCCTTCCAGTTCGATGACCTGGCCGAAGGGCGCGAAGGCGGCGGCGGTGAGCGGCTCGATGGCGAGCGTATTCACCGGCCCAGCCCCAGCGGCATATGACGGTTCACATCCTTGTAGAGCAGATAGCGGAAGCGCTCGGGCCCGGCATAGCAGGCCTGTGGGCAGAAGGCGCGCAGCCACATGAAGTCGCCCGGCTCGACCTCCACCCAGTCGCGGTTGAGCCGATAGACCGCCTTGCCGGTGAGCACGTAGAGCCCATGCTCCATGACATGGGTTTCCTCGAAGGGAATGACCGCGCCCGGCTCCAGGGTGACGATATTGACGTGCATGTCGTGGCGCAGATCGTCGGGCTCGACGAAGCGGGTGGTGCCCCAGCGCTCGTTGGTGCCGGCCATCCAGTTGATCGGCAGCGCTTTTTCATTGGTGACGAAGGCAGTGGGCGCCGCAATGCCCTCGGCGGGCTGGTAGCGCTTGCGCACCCAATGGAAGCGCGCCGGCTCGGTGCCCTTGTTGAACAGCGTCCAGGTGCAGCCGGGGGGCAGGAAGGCATAGCCGCCCTCGGCCAGCGCATGAACCTTGCCTTCCAGGGTCAGTTCGGCCTCGCCGCCCACCATGAACAGCACGCCCTCGGCTTCGGCATTGGGCTCGGGCCGGGCGCTGCCACCGCCGGGGCTCACCTCCATGATATATTGGGAGAAGGTCTCGGCGAAGCCGGTCATCGGCCGGGCGATCACCCAGAGCCGCGTCTTGTCCCAATGGGGCAGGGCGGAAGCGACGATGTCGCGCATTACGCCATGAGGAATGAGCGCATAGGCCTCGGTGAAGACGGCGCGGCCGGTATGGAGCGTCATCTGCGCGGGCAGGCCGGCGGGCGGAAAGGCGTAGGTCTGGGCCATTGGCGGGCAAGTCCGGTTTGGTTTGGACAAAGACTAATGCGGCTTGGCGGCGGGGGGAAGCCAGGAGGGCGCGCCCGAAAGAAACGCTTCGTCAAGGTTACTCAATCTTCAAACATTTCTGTCATCCTGCTTGGATGAGTAAGTTGTTGATGAGTATCGGCGCGCCATCGGGCAATTGGGTGAGGCATAACCTGCCCTGGCTGACCCTGCTGGCCATGGCCATGGGCCTGACGCGCGACGAAGACATTGCGGGCGGCCAGCGCGACTGATCTGAGCGCTAGCCCAAGATCGCGTTCAGCCGCAATTGGGCGATCCGCTCCACCTGGGCGCAGGCGGCGGCGAATTCTTCCCTCGCGTCATTGGCGATGCGCGTCTCGAAGGCGGCGAGAATGGACGCCTTGGTGTTGTCGCGCACGGCGATGATGAAGGGAAAGCCGAATTTTTCCACATAGGCGGCGTTCAGTTCCGTGAAGCGCGCGCGCTCGGCATCGGTGAGGGCGTCGAGCCCGGCCGAGGCCTGTTCGGCAGTGGATTCGGCGGTGAGGCGCCTGGCGGCAGCGAGCTTGCCGGCCAGATCCGGGTGGGCGCGCAAGACGCCCAGACGTTCCGTCTCGCTGGCCATGCGGAACTGGCAGAGTAGCGCGAAGCCCAGTCCCAGCGCGCTGTCGCTGGCCGGACCCATCTCGGCCTCCCAGGCGCGCTCGGCGATCCAGGGAGAATGCTCATAGATGGAGCCGAAGCGGGCGACGAACGTCTCCCGGTCCAGTTGCGAGGGGATGATTTCGGGGGCCTTGTAGGGATGCTCGCGGGCCCAGTGCTCGGCGATCTCGATGCGGGTGGGCACCCAGACCTTTTCGAAGCCCTTGATGTAGTCGATGAATTTTTTGAGGCCCTGATAGCGGCCGGGCTGGCCGACAAGCCGGCAATGCAGCCCGATCGACATCATCTTCGGGCTGCCCGCCTGCCCCTCGGCATAAAGGCAATCGAAGCTATCCTTGAGGAAGGTGAAATATTCCTCACCGGTGTCGAAGCCGGGCGCGGTGACGAAACGCATGTCATTGGCCGATAGCGTATAGGGGATGACCAGTTGCGGGCGGCCCTCATGCACCCGCCAATAAGGCAAATCGTCGTCATAGGTGTCCGAGACATAGGCGAAGGCGCCGGTTTCCGAGACCAGATCGAGGGTATTGAGGCTGGAGCGCCCGGTATACCAGCCCTTGGGCGGGGCGCCGGTGGCGATGGTATGGAGGCGGATGGCCTCGGCGATCTGGGCGCGCTCCTCTTCGGGGGGCATATCCTTGTGCTGCACCCATTTCAGGCCATGGGAGGCGATTTCCCAACCCGCCTGCTGCATGGCGGCCAGCTGCGCCGGGGCGCGCATCAAGGCGGTTGCGACGCCATAGATGGTCAGCTTCAGGCCGGCACCGGTGAACAGGCGATGCAGCCGCCAGAAGCCGGCGCGCGCGCCATATTCATACATGGATTCGACATTGGCGTGGCGCTGGCCCGGCCAGGGCTGGCTGCCCAGCACATCGACGAGAAAGGCCTCGGAGGCCGCATCGCCATGCAGGATGCAGTTTTCTCCGCCCTCTTCGTAATTGAGCACGAACTGCACCGCGACATGGGCGCCGCCCGGCCAGTTGGCTTTGGGCGGGTTGGCGCCGTAACCATGCATGTCGCGGGGATAGCGGTTCATCTTCGGCCCTCGTTTTTCCGGAACGGCGTTATTCTAGCGCCAGCTTTGATTGTCACCAAACCGACAAAAATGGACCAGTTGGTAAAAAATTGGCATTGCGCAACGCCGCCGATACGATAATCTATTCTACGGGGAGACAGATAGGGAGCAGCAGAATGGCGGGTGGACGTCTGACCACGCATGTTCTGGACACGACGCATGGCCAGCCGGCGCGGGGCATGCGGCTGGAGCTGCTGTTCGTGCATGGGGACCATACCCACCATATCGCCGACAGCTATACCAATGAGGATGGGCGCGTCGACCAGCCCTTGCTGGACGAAGAGCAGTTCCAGCATGGCGAATTCGAAATTCATTTCCATGTCGGGCAATATTTCGAGCGGCTGGGGCTGGAGATCGAAACACCGTTCCTGGACGTGGTGCCGATCCGCTTCACCATTTCCGAGGACAGGCATTATCACGTGCCGCTCCTGGTCAGCCCCTTCGGCTACTCCACCTATAGGGGGAGTTGACCATGACCGGCACCGCTATCCGCTTTATTCTCAATGACGAGGATATCAGCCTCACCGATGTGGCGCCTGACGCCACCCTGCTCGACTGGCTGCGGCTGGAAAAGCGCCTGCGCGGCTCCAAGGAGGGCTGCGCCGAGGGCGATTGCGGGGCGTGCAGCGTACTGGTGGGCCGGCTTCTCGGGGACGAGCTGATTTATGAATCGGTCACCGGCTGCATCCGTTTTCTCGGCAGCCTTCACGGCACCCATGTCGTCACCATCGAGCATTTGCAGGGCGAGGACGGTGCGCTGCATCCGGTGCAGCAGGCCATGGTGGACCAGCATGGCAGCCAATGCGGCTTCTGCACGCCGGGCTTCGTGATGAGCCTTTACGCGCTGTGGATGCGCCAGCCCGATCCGGGCCGCGCCGACATCGAAAAGGCCCTACAGGGCAATCTCTGCCGCTGCACCGGCTATGCGCCCATCATCCGCGCCGGCGAGGCCATCTCGCGTTATGGCGAGGCGGGCGCCGATCCGTTGCAGGCCGAGCGCGAGGCCATTGCCGCGCGCCTGCGCGGACTGATGGCGGGCGGGCGGGTCGAATTGGGCGAGGGCGAGAACCGCATCATCGTGCCGGCCTCGCTGGACGATTTCGCCGCGGTGCTGGAGGCCAATCCCGGCGCGCGCATCGTTGCCGGTTCCACCGATGTGGGGCTGTGGGTCACCAAGTTCATGCGTCGCATCGGGCCGGTGGTGTTTATCGGCCACTTAGGCGAGTTGCAGCATATCGAGGCGGGGCCGGAGGGCCTGCGCATCGGCGCCGGCGTCACCTATAGCCAGGCCGGGACGGCAATCGGTGCCGCGTTCCCGCCGCTGCGCGAATTGTGGAAGCGCATTGCCGGCGAGCAGGTGCGCAATATGGGCACCATCGGGGGCAATATCGCCAATGGCTCGCCCATCGGCGATACGCCGCCGCCCTTCATCGTGCTGGGCGCGCGGCTGACCCTGCGCAAGGGCGCGGCGCGGCGCGAAATCGCGCTTGAGGATTATTTCATCGACTATGGCAAGCAGGACCGCCAGCCGGGCGAGTTCGTGGAGAGCCTGTTCGTGCCGGCGCTGTCTTCGGATGAGCATTTTGCCGTCTACAAGCTCTCCAAGCGGCGCGACGAGGATATTTCGGCCCTTTTGGGCGCGTTCCGCGTTAAGCTCGATGAGAATGGGCGGGTGGCGCAATTGCGCATCGCCTTTGGCGGCATGGCGGCGACGCCCAAGCGGGCCAAAACCGTCGAGGCCGCGCTTATTGGCCAGCCCTGGACCGAAGCCGGCATCGAGGCGGCCCTGGCCAGCTTTGCCAGCGACTACCAGCCCATTTCGGATATGCGGGCCAGCGCCGATTACCGGCTGCTGACGGCGCAGAACCTGCTGCGGCGCTTCTATCTGGAAACCACCGGACAGGGGCAGCGGCTGAGCCGGGAGGTCGCCTGATGAACAAGCACGAAGCCCCGATTCCCCTGTCGAGCCTGCACCGGCCGACGCGGCATGACAGCGGCCCCAAGCATGTGACGGGAACGGCCGAATATATCGACGATATGATCGAGCCCATGGGCACCATGCATGCCTATCTGGCGCTGTCGGCCCGGGCCCATGCGCGCATCACCGGCCTGGACCTTTCGGCGGTGGCGGCGGCGCCGGGCGTTGTCGGCGTGCTCACCAATGCCGATAGTCCCGGAGTCAACGATATCAGCTCGGCCCATGTGCATGACGAGCCGCTTTTCGCCGATGGCACGGTGCAAT
>NZ_JAUCDN010000180.1:0-6935 GCF_034675085.1 Devosia sp. | reverse complement strand
ATGTTGGAGATCTTGGCCGAGGACTGGGTGATCCGCTCCATGGCCTCATTGGCCTCGGTCATGGTCGTGCCGGTGCGGGCGGCGCTGGCCGAAACCGCCTTGGCCTTGCCATCGGCATCCTCGGCCATGCGGGCATTGTCGACCACGGTCTGGGCCAGCTGCTCCATGGCCGCCGAAGTTTGCTCGATGGTGGCGGCCTGTTTGGTGGTGCGCTCGGACAGATCGTTCGCCCCGGCCAGCAATTCGCCGGTGGCGGTCTTGAGCGCCCGCGAGGTCTGGCGCAGATTCGTCACCACATCGGTGAGCTTGTCGCCCACCGCATTGGTATCGGCCTTGAGCCGGGCGAAGGCCCCCTGATACTCGCCCGCCATGCGCCGCGTCAGGTCGGTATTGGCCAGCGCCGCCAGCACCTCGCCGGTTTCCCCGATGCCGCGATCCACGGTTTCGACCAGATTGTTGACGCTGCCGGCCAGCGCATTGAGTTCGGGATCGGGAAACTGCGCATGCACGCGCTTGGAAAAGTCCCCGGCGATGGCGGCGTCCACCACCTCGCCGAAGGCGGCCTGCAAGGCCACCATCATGTCGGTGCGCTCGATGCGCCGGCGCTGCGAGGCGGCCCGCTCCTCCTCGCTCATCTGGCTCATCTTCAGCCCGTTCTCGCGGAAGATCTCCACCGCCCGCGCCATGGCGCCCACCTCGTTGCTGCGTTCGGCATAGGGCACCTCGGTCTCGAAATTGCCGGCGGCGATGGCGTCCATGGCCGCGGCAAGCCGGGGGATGGGGCGGGTCAGAAGGCGCGACAGCACCAGGCTCGCCGCCCCCATGGCCAGCAGCAGCACGCCGCCCATCACCACCATGCCCGGCACCGCCGCCATGGCCGAGGCCGAGGCGAGCCCGGCATCTTTGCCGACCCAGAAGGCGCCAAGCAGCGAGCCATCCAGCTTGTGGATGGGATAGAACGCGCTCTGGAACGTCTGGCCATGCACCTCGGCCACACCGCTCCAGGGCAGGCCCTCCAGCAATTGCTTGTGGGGCGCGCCCTGCGGGTCGAGCGCAAAATCGATGGCGCGCTTGCCCTCCTCGCCCGGAAAGCTCGAGGTCTTGGCCAGGAACTGCCCGCTGGCGGGATCGTAGCCGAACACGGCCGACTCCCCGCCGGTGACGCGGGTCACCGAATCCACCGCGCTGGTATCGTAGAAGAAGGGCAGCGCCAGCGTATTGAAGGCGGCCACGCCATTATCCTCGCCCCAGGTGACCACCGAGCCGTTGATGCGCCGTTCATAGACCGTGGCGGCGGTCTTGAGGTCAGCCTCCTGCTGGGTCACCGCCTGCTGCATCGCCTGGGCGTGCAGCGAGAGGTAATTGCTCACCGAATAGGCGACGATGGTGACCCCGATGCTGGCCAGGACCAGCCCCGCAATGGCTGCGGTCAGCCTTATATTGCGGATTGCGCTCATCAATTTCATGATTTTCCTCTTGCCTCGGGGCAACAGCGTCCTCTTCCCGGCCCCATCCTAGGCGCGGGCGCCTTAACGGACCCTTGCCTCTTGTATGGAAGAGCCGCGCCGACGATGGCGCGGCCCTCAAAGTCGGGGCAAAGCCTCAGAACTCGTTCCAGTCCTCGTCCACCGCCGCATTGCCGCGGCTGCGATAGGATTTGGTCACCGAGCGCAGCTTTTCCTGCAAGCCCCGCGCCCCCTCGGCCAGCGCCTTGACCGGGCCGGGCCGGGCCGGCGCCGGGGCAGCGCTGGAGCCGTCCCCGCCAATGGCGAAGATATCGACGATCCGGTCGAGCTCGCTCGCCTGCGCCTCGGTCTGCTCGATGGCGGCGTTGATCTCCTCGACCAGCGCGGCATTGTGCTGGGTCATCTCGTCCATGGTGCGCACGGCGGTATTGACCTCTTCGATCGCCCCCGCCTGCTCGCTGCTGTCGCGGGCGATGCCGCTCATCAACTCGTTGGACGAGCGCGCCGCCGCCACCATGGCCTCGAGCTTGCTCGCCGCGTCCACCACCAGCGTGCTGCCGCCCTTGACCTCGCCCGCCGACTGCTCGATCAGCGCCTTCACATCCGCCGAGGCATTGGCCGCGCTCTGGGCCAGCCGCCGCACTTCCACCGCCACCACGGCGAAACCCTTGCCGGCGTCGCCCGCCCGCGCCGCTTCCACCGAAGCGTTGAGCGCCAACAGGTTGGTCTGGAAGGCGATGTCGTCGATCAGCCCGATAATGTTGGAAATCTTGGCCGAGGATTGCGTGATCCGCTCCATCGCCTCGGTCGCCCGGTGCATCACCTGCCCGCCTTCCTCGGCGGTGCGGGCCACCCCGGCCGCCACCGTGCTGGCCTCCCGCGCCCGTTCGGCATTCTGCGTCACGGTCGAGGCCAGTTGCTCCATGGCCGCCGAGGTTTGCTCGATGGTCGCCGCCTGCTTGGTGGTGCGCTCGGACAGATCATTCGCCCCGGAGAGGATTTCCCCGGTCGCGGTCTTGAGCGTGCCGGAGGTATCGCGCAATTGCCCCACGATATCGGTCAGCTTGTCGGCTACCGCATTGGTGTCGGCCTTGAGCTTGGCGAAAGCCCCCTGATAGTCGCCCGCCATGCGCTTGGTCAGGTCGGTCTCGGCCAGCGCCGAAAGCACCTCGCCGGTTTCCTCCAGCCCCCGATCCACCGTTTCCACCAGCATGTTGACCGAGCGGGCCAGCCGGTTGAGTTCGTCATCGGGGAATTCGGCGGTCACCCGCTGGCCGAAATCGCCGGCAATGGCCGCGTCCACCACCTGCCCGAAGGCGCGTTGCAAATCCTGCATCATGGCGCTGCGCTCGGCCTGGCTCTGCACGATCCGCGCCGCCTCGGCCTCGGTCATTTCCGCCACCTTGAGCCCGTTCTCGCGGAACACTTCCACTGCCCGCGCCATGGCGCCGATTTCGTCGCCCCGCCCGGCCCCGCGCACCTCCGCCTCCAGGTCGCCATCGGCCAGTGCCGCCATGGTGTCGGTCAGCTGCGAGATCGGCCGGCTGATCGAGCGGGCGAACAGCGCCCCCAGCAATGCCGCAATGGCCAGGAGCCCGCCCCCGATCAGCAGCGTCATGTTGCGCATCTGCACGACTGCGGCATAGGCCTCTTCTTCCGGCTGCACCGCCGCCACCGCCCAGGTGACATCGCCCACGCTGACCGGCTCGGCCCGCACCACCATGGTGGCGCCGCGATAATCGTGGCTCACACCCTCGCGGCTCACCCCGGCCAGCGCGTCGGCAATCACATCGCTGGTGATCGCGGTCGAAAGCACGTCGGCCTCCTCGGTGCGCGGCGATTCGGTGCGCAGCAGCCCGTCGGCGCCCACCACCACCACTTCCCCGCTCCGGCCCATGCCCGAAAGATTGCCCACCTTCTGGCTTACCGCGTCGGGTGAAATGGACAGCACCATCACCCCGCTGCTCTCCTCCTTTTCGAACACCGGCATGGCCATGAAGCTCTGCGGCGTGCCGGTGGGCGCATAAAGCGAGAAATCGACAAAGGCGGCCTCGCCATCGGCCAGTTCGCTGGCGGCGGCGAAGGCGCGCCCGAGCCCGGAGGCGGCCAGCGTCGCGTCGCTCACCACATTGGCGGCGAAATCGGTGTTCTTGGCCACCGAATAGACCACGTCCCCGGCGGCGCTGATCAGCAGCACGTCCGAATAGGCCCGCTCCTGCATCAGCGTGCGGAAGCCGGGATGGAAGCGCTTGTGGGGGGCGTCATAGGTGGCGCCCTTGCCATTGGCGCTGTCGAGCTGGGCGCGGTCCGCCGGATTGGGGTTCTCGGTGATATAGGCGGCCTGCAACTGCGCCCCGGCCCGCTCGGCCAGGCCCATGCGCAATTCATCCAGCGCCCGCGTCAGGTTCTTGGTCGCGGTCACCGTGTCCGAGCGCTGCACGAAGAGCCGCAGGTCGACCTCGACGCCCGAATAATAGTCGCTCACCAGCGCCGTGGCGGTGTCGAGCGCGGCCTGCATGGATTGGTCGCGCTGCTCCTGCACCGTGCCCAATCCGATCAGATAGCTGGCAATGCCGACCCCGGCGCTCACCACCAGGGCCGAGCCCACCAGCGCCAGCGGCAATTTCTGGGCGATCCTGAGTTGCGGAAAAAATCCCATCGAACACTCCAACCCCTTTGTCGGATCGCCCGCGCCCCCGTCCGGCGGCAGCTTCTGCCACCCCGGATCCCGCGCGATAGTTTTGGCGATCGCTCCCTCTGCCGGCCCTTGCCGGCGTTCCGAAACGATATAACCGGGGGCTTAACCACTTCTTACGCATAAGTTCAGAGTCCGGTTTTTTTGGCTTGCCGCCCCCGAAACGACAAAGGCCATGCTCGCGGCATGGCCTTTGTCCGTTATCCGCAGCGCGGGTTTACGCTCAGCTCAGCGCCCCGATCACCGCCTCGATGCGCTTTTTCATGGTCATCGCGTCAAAGGGCTTGATGATGTAGTTGTTGACGCCGAAGGAAATGGCTTCCTTGACCTGCTCCTTGTCCGAGCGGCCGGTGGCCATGATGAAGGGCATGGCCTGGGTGCGCGGATGCTTTCGGATGACCTTGAGCAGGGTCAGCCCGTCGATATCGTCCATGTTCCAGTCGGAAATGATCAGGTCGACATTGGTCTTTTCGAGCTTGCCCAGGGCGTCGCGTCCGCTCTTGGCCTCGATGATGTCCTTGAAGCCCAGCTGGGTCAGGATATATTTGGCAATACCGCGCATGGACTGCTGATCGTCGACGATGAGGACGCTGACAGCGCTGGCTTTTGGCATGGTCGTACTACACCTTCTTCGCGCCAAAGGCTCTTTCTTGAGCCCCGAACTTTGGAAAAACACTAGGCAAGAAGCGTTACAAATCTCTCAATCGGGCCGGCAGCATTGCGCCGACCTGCGTTCAGGCCGCCGATTTCAGCCGCATCAGCGCGCTGGCCAGCCGCGCCGCGATGGCTTCCACCGGCGCCTGTTCCACCACCGCGCCTTCCTCGAAGGCGACGCGCGGCATGCCATAGACCAGCGCCGAGGCCTGGTTCTGGCCCACCGTATGGGCGCCCGCCTCGCGCATCAGCTTGAGCCCGCGCGCCCCATCGCGCCCCATGCCGGTCAGGATCGCCCCGACCGCCATCGGCCCCACCACCCGCGCCACCGATTCGAACAGCACATCGACGCTGGGCCGGTGGCCGCTGGTCAACTCGTCCTGGCCCAGCCGCGCCTTGAGCTGGCCCGAGCTGCGCTCGACCCGCAGGTGAAAATCCCCCCGCGCCACATAGGCGTGGCCGGGCAGCAGCGGCATGCGGTCCTCCGCCTCCACCACGCTGAGCGCGCACACCTCGTCCAGCCGCGCGGCGAAGCGCCCGGTAAAGCCGGCCGGCATGTGCTGGGCGATGACGATGGGCGGGCAGTCGACCGGCATGCTGGAGAGCACCGTGCGGATCGCTTCCACCCCGCCGGTCGAGGCGCCGATGGCGATGAGCGCCCCGGCCGGGGCGGCGGCGGTCTTGACCGGGGCCTTGGGCGTTTCCACCCGGCTGGTCGAGCGCCCGCGCACATCCGACTTGGCCGCCGCGCGGATCTTGTCGCGCAGATTGGCCCCGAACACCTCGATGCCGCCCTCGAATTCGGCGCTGGGCTTGGCCACGAAATCCACCGCGCCCAGTTCCAGCGCCAGCAGCGTCTCGCTCGCCCCCTTCTTGGTGAGGGTGGAAACCATCACCACCGGGGTGGGCCGCAGCCGCATCAGCCGGTCGAGAAATTGCAGCCCGTTCATATTGGGCATTTCGATGTCCAGCGTCACCACGTCGGGATTGAGCGCCTTGATCTTTTCGCGCGCATCCATGGGGTCGGTCGCCGTCCCCACCACGTCGATGTCGCCATCGCGCGCCAGCATGCGCGACAGCACCTCGCGGATCAGCGCCGAATCGTCGACGACCAGGACCTTGATGCTCATGCCGCTTCTCGCCTGCTTGCACTGCGTTTGGATTGATAGATGGTCTTGCCCACCAGGCGGAACCCTTCCCCGCCCGAGCCCAGGTTTTCCGAATGCCCGATATAGAGAAAGCCTTCGGGCGCCAGAATCTGCCCGAAGCGGCCGAACACCTGTCCCTGGGTGGGCTTGTCGAAATAGATCGCCACATTGCGGCAGAAGATGGCGTCGAACGGCCCCTTCATCGGCCAGGGCTCGATGAGGTTGAGCGGCTTGAACGCCACCAGGTCGCGCACCGCCTGCGGCATGTGCACGCTGCCGTCGCCCCGGCGCTCGAACAGCCGCGCCCGCGCCGGCGTCAGCCCGCTCACTTCGCTTTCGGGATAGATTCCGCGCGCCGCCTTGGCCAGCACCGCCGTATCGATATCGGTGCCCAGGATGCGGAAATCCCAGCGCTTGAGTTCGGGAAAGGCGTCGAGCAGATCGGCGCCGATCGTATAGGGCTCCTGCCCGGTCGAGCATCCCGCCGACCAGATGCGCAGCCGGCTGCCGCGCGGCCGGTTGGCGATCAGCTCGCGCACATAGGTGCGCAGATGCTCGAAATGGTGGTCCTCGCGATAAAAGCGCGTGAGATTGGTGGTCAGGGCATTGATGAAGTCCTGCCCGTCGCCGGCGCTGCCGCCTTGCTCGAGATAGTCGACATAGGCGTCGAAGCCCGGCAGGCCCAGCGCCCGCACGATCTTGCTGAGGCGCGACACCACCAGCGTGCGCTTGGCGTCGCTGAGCGAAATACCGGCGACCTTGTAGACCCGCGTCTTGATCCGCGAGAATTCGCGCTCGCTAAGGGAGAATTCCCCCTGTTCCATTTCGCCTACCTCGCTGACCCGGCTTCTTGCTTTTCTTGGGCAATGCTAGCGTCGCCATTGCTTAGATTGGGTAAATACAGAGCAGGGGAACTAAAGCATGTCTCCCGAAAGTGGGCACCGGTTTCGGGATAAGGACAGGCGCAAAAAC
>NZ_JAUCDN010000179.1:0-6942 GCF_034675085.1 Devosia sp. | reverse complement strand
GGCCGGCAGGGACAAAAGGGAGCCCGGCTCCCCGGACAGAAGGTTTCATGGCCAATAGGATTGTCGGTTGGGTGATCCTCGTCCCGCTCTCGCTGGGCCTGATCCTTTTCGCCCTGGCCAACCGCCATGAGGTGGCGGTCTATTTCAATCCCTTCATTCGCGTCGACGGCGCCGTGGCGCCCGGCTATGGCGTGCCGCTCTTCGTGGTGCTCTATGCCGTGCTGCTGATCGGCGTGCTGCTGGGCGGGGCGGCCACCTGGCTGGCCCAGGGCCCGCATCGCCGCCGCGAGCGGCACTGGCGCCGCGAGGCCGGCATGCTCAATGGCGAGCTGGAAAAGCTGCGCCGCCAACAGGGCCAGGCCGCCCCCGGCTCCCTGGCCGAAACCGACGACCTCCTGGAGCTGCGCTGAGCGAAGAAGATGGCCGACCCCCTCGTCATCAAAATCTGCGGCATCAAGACCCCCGACATCCTGGAAACGGCCATCGCGGCCGGCGCCGACATGGTGGGCTTCGTGCATTTTTCGCGCTCGCCGCGCCACGCCTCGGTCGAGCAGATCGGCGATCTGATCTCGCAGGCGCGCGGGCGGGTGCAGACCTGCGTATTGCTGGTCAATCCCGACAATAGCTGCGTGGCCGAGGTCGCCGCGCTGGGACCGGACTGGATCCAGCTTCACGGCCCCGAGACCCCCAACCGCATCGAGGCCATCCGCGCCGAGGCGGGGGTGGAAATCATCAAGGCCCTGCCCATCGGCTCGGTGGCGGACGTCGCCAATGTCGCCCAATTCGCCACGGTGGCCGACCGCATCCTGCTCGATGCCAAGCCGCCCAAGGGCGCCGACCGGCCGGGCGGATTGGGCGATACCTTCGACTGGGGGCTTCTGGAAGCTCTTGACCCGTCCATCCCCTTCATGCTTTCGGGGGGCCTGACGCCGCAAACCGTCGCCGACGCCATCACGACCGTGCGCCCCTTCGGGGTGGATGTGTCCTCGGGCGTGGAGCGCGCGCCCGGCGTCAAGGACAAGCGGCTGATCGAGGCGTTCATCGCCAACGCGCGCTCGGCCAATTAGGATCTACGCGCGGGGCTCCCCTCGGCGCTTCGAGGGGGAAAACCCAATGAACGGCACCAATTCCCTGCGCAACGGCCCCGACGAGCACGGCCGCTTCGGGCTTTATGGCGGGCGTTTCGTCGCCGAGACACTGATGCCGCTCATCCTCGACCTCGAGCGCCACTACCGCGCCGCCCGGGCCGACCCGGCCTATGGGGCCGAGTTGCAAAGCCTGGCCACCCATTATACCGGCCGCCCCAGCCCGCTCTATTTCGCCGAGCGCCTCACCCGCCATCTGGGCGGGGCCAAGGTGTGGTTCAAGCGCGAGGAGCTCAACCACACCGGCAGCCACAAGATCAATAATTGCCTCGGGCAGATCCTTTTGGCCAAGCGCATGGGCAAGACCCGCATCATCGCCGAGACCGGCGCCGGCCAGCACGGCGTGGCCACCGCCACGGTCTGCGCCAAGTTCGAATTGCCCTGCACCATCTTCATGGGCGCCACCGACGTCGCGCGGCAAAAGCCGAACGTGCTGCGCATGAAGATGCTGGGCGCCGAGGTGCGGCCGGTGACCGCCGGCGCCGGCACGCTCAAGGACGCCATGAACGAGGCGCTGCGCGACTGGGTGACCAATGTCGAGAGCACCTATTACCTCATCGGCACCGCCGCCGGCCCCCATCCCTATCCGGAGATGGTGCGTGACTTCCAGTCGGTGATCGGCACCGAGCTCAAGCAGCAGTTCCAGGCCGCCGAGGGCCGGCTGCCCGACGCCGTGGTCGCCTGCGTCGGCGGCGGCTCGAACGCCATCGGCACCTTCCACGCCTTTCTCGACGACCCCGAGGTCGCCATCTACGGCGCCGAGGCGGGCGGGCATGGCCTGGATGTGGAAAACGGCCACGCCGCCTCCATGACCGGCGGCCGCCCCGGCGTGCTGCACGGCAACCGCACCTATCTGCTGCAGGACGATGACGGGCAGATCCTGGAAGGCCATTCCATCTCGGCCGGGCTCGACTATCCCGGCGTCGGGCCGGAGCATTCCTTCCTGCACGACACCAGGCGCGTCACCTATGCGCCCATAACCGACACCGAGGCGCTCGACGCCTTCCAGCTCTGCACCCGGATGGAAGGCATCATCCCGGCGCTGGAAAGCGCCCATGGGCTGGCCCAGGTCATCAAGCTGGCCCCCAAGATGGGCAAGGACCAGTCGGTGGTGCTGTGCCTGTCGGGGCGCGGCGACAAGGACGTGGAAAGCGTCGGCAATTATCTGGGGCTTTTGTAGACCATGACCACCCGCATCGACACCCGTTTCGCGGCGCTGAAATCGGCCAACCGCCCCGCCCTCGTCACCTTCATCATGGCCGGCGATCCCGACCTGGCGGTCGGCCAGGCGATTCTGGACGCCCTGCCCGGGGCCGGCGCCGACATCATCGAGCTGGGCATGCCCTTTTCCGACCCCATGGCCGATGGCGTCGCCATCCAGCTTGGCGGCCAGCGGGCCCTGGCCGCCGGCCAGACCCTGCGCGGCGTGCTCGCCATGGTCGAGAATTTCCGCCGCAAGGACAATGAAACCCCCATCGTGCTCATGGGCTATTACAACCCCATCTATATCTTCGGGGTGGACGCATTTCTCGCCGCGGCGAAGCAGGCGGGCGTCGACGGGCTGATCGTGGTCGACCTGCCGCCCGAGGAAGATGCCGAACTATGCCTGCCCGCGCTGGCGGCGGGGCTCAATTTCATCCGCCTGACCACGCCCACCACCGATGACGCCCGCCTGCCGGCGGTGCTCAAGAACACTTCGGGCTTCGTCTATTACGTCTCCATGACCGGGGTCACCGGCGCCGCCATCAAGTCGCGCGCCGCCGTGGGCGATGCGGTGGACCGCATCAAGGCCCATACCGACCTGCCGGTCGCGGTCGGCTTCGGCATCAAGAGCGCCGAGGACGCCGCCGAAATCGGCCGCCATGCCGACGCCATCGTGGTCGGCTCGGTGCTGGTCGAGGCGGTGGGCAATGCCGCCAGGGCCGGCAAAAGCGGGCCCGAAACCGTCGCCGCGGTGCGCGCCATCGTCGCCGACCTGGCCCAGGGGGTAAAGCGGGCGCGGGTCTGATAACCGCCCCGGCGCCTTTGCCCTTCCGCCCCGGCCCTGATAAGAAAAGCCATAATTGACCCCTAGGTGACCCGTAAGTCCCCGCAAAAGGCCCATTCCATGAACTGGATCGACAATTTCGTCCGCCCCAAAATCCGCTCCATCCTCGGACAGAAGCGCGATATCGGGGAGAATCTGTGGGTCAAGGACCCGGAATCGGGCGAGATGGTGTTCTATCGCGATCTCGAAGCCAATCAGTGGGTGGTGCCCAATTCGGGCTATCACATGAAGATCAAGCCGGTGGACCGGCTCAAGACCTTCCTCGACGATGGCGAATTCACGCTGGTGCCGGTGCCCTCGGTGGCCACCGACCCGCTCAAGTTCCGCGCCCAGAAGCGCTATATCGACCAGCTCAAGGAAAACCGCGCCAAGACCGGCTATGACGACAGCGTCATCGTCGCCACCGGCAAGCTCTATGAGCGCCCGGTGACCGTGGCCGTGCAGGATTTCGACTTCCTCGCCGGCTCGCTGGGCATGGCCGCCGGCCAGGGCATCATCACCGGGCTCGAAACCGCCGCCGAGCGCAAGACCCCCTTCGTGCTCTTCGTCGCCTCGGGCGGCGCGCGCATGCAGGAAGGCGTATTGGGCCTGATGCAGATGCCGCGCACCACCGTGGCCGTGCTGCGCCTGCGCGAAGCCGGCCTGCCCTTCTTCGTGGTGCTGACCAACCCCACCACCGGCGGCGTCACCGCCTCCTACGCCATGCTGGGGGACGTGCATATCGCCGAGCCCGGCGCGATGATCGGCTTTGCCGGCGCCCGCGTCATCGAGCAGACCATCCGCGAAAAGCTGCCCAAGGGCTTC
This sequence comes from Devosia sp., assembly GCF_034675085.1. GTDB lineage: Bacteria > Pseudomonadota > Alphaproteobacteria > Rhizobiales > Devosiaceae > Devosia. The sequence goes on along the minus strand of NZ_JAUCDN010000179.1, from coordinate 2,946 downwards.
CAGCGCTCGGAATATCTCTATGAGCACGGCATGGTCGACATGGTGGTGCATCGCCACAATCTGCGCGCCACCATCGGCTCGCTGGCCGGCATATTGACCCGCGCCGAGCCCTCGGCCGCCCTGGCCGGCGCCCCGGCCCTCACCGACCGCTCCAGCCTGCGCGACGCAGCGCTGGCGGCCGAAACCGATGACGGGGACCTGGCCACCCCGCCGCCCGGCGCCCACGCCGAGTAAGCACCGGGCTGAAAAGGGCGGGCCGGCGAGGGCGCGGCCCTCTTTACCAGCACTTAAGGACGCTCACCTATTTTTCCCCGGAACGGGCGCGGCGGAATCGCGCGCCCACTCTGCCGGGGGAAGCGCCATGTCCAAACTGTCTTTGCCCATCGCCCGCAAGCTGCCGCTGGCGCTGCTGGGGTCGGCCCTGCTGGTCAGCCTGGGCGTGGGGCTGGGCAGCTATGCCATCGGCAGCCAGGCGCTGCGCGCCTCGGCCGAGACCAATCTCATTACCCTCGCATCCGAGCGCGGCCGGCAGGTGGCCTCCTATATGCGCTCGGTGGAGGAAGACCTCAACTCCACTTCGCGCTCGGGCGAGACCGCCCAGGCGCTGCGCGACTTCGCCGGCGCCTGGCTGCAATTCAAGACCGACCCGACGGCCGAGCTGCGCCAGCTCTATGTCGAGGCCAACCCTAACAAGGACGACCCGGCGGCGCTGGAAACGCTGGGCACCACCGGCGCCTATGACGTCACCCATACCCGCTTCCACCCCAGCTTCCGCAACAAGGCGCGGGCGCGGGGCTATGGCGATCTCTATCTGTTCGACCTCAAGGGCTATCTGGTCTATTCGGTGCACAAGCGCGCCGATTTCGGCACCAGCCTCGCCGCCGGCCCGCTGGCCGCCTCCCCGCTCGGCCAGGCGTTCAGCGCGGCGCTGGCCATCGAGGACGAGACCAATATGGCCTTCGTCGATTTCGCCGCCTATGGCCCCATCGCCGACCAGCCGGCCAGTTTCCTGGCCAAGCCGGTGTTCAACGCGCAGGGCCGCAAGATCGGCGTCGTCGCCTTCCAGCTGCCCTCCGAGCGGCTGGACGACGTGGTGGGAGACCGCACCGGGCTGGGCCAGACCGGCGAGGTGATCGTGGTGGGGGAAGATGGCCTGCTGCGCTCCGATTCCATCTTCACCGAGGACGGCGACGTGCTGGCGACCGGCTTTGCCGGCCCCATGCTCGACGCAGCCCTGACCGGCGAGACGAGCGAGGGCGAAACCGAAGCCTATCGCGCCATGCCCATGCTGGCCGCCGCCGCGCCCATCGCCACGATCAACGGCCATTGGGCCGCCGTGGCGGTGATGGCCACCGACGAGGTTCTGGCCCCAGTGACCAATATGCGCAACATGATGCTGCTGATCGGCGCCGGCCTTCTGGCGGTGGTGGCGGGGCTGGGACTGGTGTTCTCGCGCAGCATCACTTTGCCCATCACCCGCCTCACCGCCACCATGGACGGGCTGGCCCAGGGCAATCTCGATATCGAGGTCGAGGGCGCCACCCGCGGCGACGAGCTGGGCGCCATGGCCCGCGCGGTGGAGGTGTTCCGCGAGAACGCCAGGCGCATCGCCCATATGACCGAGGCGGAAGCCGCCCAGGTTCTGGCCAGCCAGGCCGAGCGCGCCCGCATGATGGAAAGCCTGCAACGCGCCTTTGGCGACGTGGTGGACGCCGCCATCGCCGGCGATTTCTCGCGCCGGGTCAATGCCGAATTCCCCGATGCCGAACTCAACGCCCTGGCGGGCAGCGTCAATACGCTGGTCGAAACCGTGGATCGCGGGCTTTCGGAAACCGGCGACGTGCTCGCGGCGCTGGCCGAAACCGACCTGACGCGGCGCGTCGGGGGCGAATATCAGGGCGCCTTTGCCCGGCTCAAGCACGACACCAATGCGGTGGCCGAAAAGCTCGGCGAAATCGTCGGCCAGCTGCGCAGCACCTCGGGCGCACTCAAGACCGCGACCGGGGAAATCCTCTCCGGGGCGAATGATCTGTCCGAGCGCACCACCAAGCAGGCGGCGACCATCGAGCAAACCTCGGCGGCCATGGAGCAGCTGGCCGCCACGGTTCTGGACAATGCCCGCAAGGCCGAAACGGCCAGCGGCGAGGCGCGCATGGTATCGCGCAGCGCCGAGGAAAGCGGGGAGGTGATGGCCCAGGCGACCCAGGCCATGGAGCGGATCACCCAGTCCTCGGCCAAGATTTCCAACATTATCGGGCTGATCGACGATATCGCCTTCCAGACCAACCTGCTGGCCCTGAACGCCTCGGTGGAAGCGGCGCGGGCGGGCGAAGCGGGCAAGGGCTTTGCCGTGGTGGCGGTGGAAGTGCGGCGGCTCGCGCAGAGCGCGGCGGAAGCCTCCTCGGAGGTCAAGGGGCTGATCGAGCAATCGGCCGAGGAGGTGAGCTCGGGCTCGCGGCTGGTCAGCGAGGCGGCCGACCAGCTCACCGGCATGCTCGACACGGCGCGCGACAATAGCAGCCTGCTCGAATCCATCGCCGCCGAGAGCCAGGCGCAGGCCACCGCCATCCGCGAGGTCAATGTCGCCATCCAGCAGATGGACGAGATGACCCAGCACAATGCGGCGCTGGTGGAAGAGACCAATGCCGCCATCGAGCAGACCGAGGCCCAGGCCAACGAGCTCGACGGGGTGGTGGATATCTTCACCCTGCAGGCAAGCGCGGCGCCGGGGCGCATCGCCGCCTGAGCCAAGGGCGCATCGAATCGGTGGAAAGGCGCCTTCGGGCGCCTTTTTTCGTTTGCCCGGCGGGCTTTGCCGATAGAGCTTGCGGCCACGCTTTGTGGCTTGCCAAAGACCCGCCCTTGCCGGCTAGATGGGTGGTGCAGAAGGTTTTTTGGAAAACGGGGTAGGAAAAATGACTGGGAAGAACGCAATTACCCGCCGCG
>NZ_JAUCDN010000178.1:0-6988 GCF_034675085.1 Devosia sp. | reverse complement strand
GAGAGCGGGTTGATGCGGAACTGGGGATTGTCCAGCGGCCCCTGCACGGCGAAGGTCACCCCCATCAGCCCCTCGCCCTGCCGCCCGCCCAAGAGCGGGCCCAGTATGGGGATCTGCTGGAAGGCGTTGTTGAGCCCGAACAGGGGCACATAGGTGCCGGTCAGGTCGTATTGGCGCTGGTTGGTATAGATGAAGCCGCGCATGGTGCCACCCACGGTCGGGCCGGTGAGCATGGCGTTGGTCACTTCCACCCGGTCGGAGCGGCGCAGGCAATCCACCTGCGCCACGTCGAAATCGAGCCGGTTCTGCCGGGAGATGGCGGCGCGGGAATCGGCGTGGTTACCCAGCACCTGCACCACATTGGCCTCGTCCACCAGCGCGAAGTCGCGCATGAGCAACTGGCCGCGCTCGAGCTTGTTGGCGGTGTCGGCGGCCAGCACCAGGCTGCCCGAGCCCCCGGCGAGGCGCGAATAGACCCCCAGGAGGCGCAGCACCGTGCCGGCATCGTTGAAGGCCATGGACATGGTGCGGCCCGAGGGCGCCGGATTGGTGGTGATGGAAATGCTGTTATTGTCGCCGAACTGGGCGCTGAGATTGGCCCGCCGCAGGTCGGTGCCGCGCAGCAGCAGGTCGAGGTCGAGATTGAAGGCGGTGGTGGCGTAATAGCCCACGGCGCGGTCCAGCTTCACATCGAGCGAGATGGTCTGGTCGAACTGGGTCGCCTGCACGCCCCCTGCCCCTTCGCCCAGCCCGAAGAACTGGCGCAGCATGGGCTTGAGGTCGAGCTGCTGGCCCTGGATCTGCACGGCATAGCCGCCCTCGATGGGGGCCAGGGCCAGCCGGGCGCTATCGCCGCTGCTGAGGCCGAACTGGCTGAAGCTGGCCGCCTGCAGGCCGCGCGTGGCGTGATAGGTCAGATCGCCTATGGCCCGCACCGTGCCGAAGGACAGATCGATGTCGTTGAGCTGGGTGATCTCGCCCGCCGGGGTGACTGTGGCCGAAAGCGTGCCCGAGGTGCCCGCCGCCTTGCGCACGCCGATATCGCGGATATTGAGCGCGGCGTCCTTGAGGTCGATGGCCATGGCCAGCGCGCCGCCGGCCAGCGGCGTGGCGACGAACCGCACGCGCCCCGAGAGAAATTCGGAGACATCGAACCCCATGCGCGCCAATTCCGCCACGTCGATGCTGGAGGCGATGCGGATCGAGGGGTCGGTGGTGGGGGTGCCGGTAATTTCGAGCTCCACCGGCATGCCGTCGATCTCGGCGGTGCCGCCGAGCTGGTAGCTTTCCTGCGTGGCGGTGAGCGAAAGCTGGCCCTTGCCGATCACCCGGTCCTGAATGGGCTGGCTGCTGGCGAAATCGGCCACCGTGCCGTTGACCACATAATCCACATCCGCCGGCCGGCCCTCGGCGCGGTTGTCGATGCGGATGGTGGCCACCAGTCCCAGATCGGCCGAGCCGGTGATGAGATCGGGATCGAAGGGCAGGCCCGCCGCGTCGAGCGCGCCCGGCTGCTGCTCTCGCGTCAGCGCCACCAGCGCGCCCAGCGGGGCGGCGACGTCGCCCGAGACCTCGATGATGCTCTCGGCCGGGTCGGAATTGTCCATCACCAGCGCCGCATTGGCCACCTCAATGCGCCCGCCTGTGGTGGTGAGCCGCCCGCCGCCGGCCGAAACGGTCATGCTGGAATCGTCCACCTGCAAGCGGGTTTCCCCGGAAATGGCGATGGGCTCCATGGCCAGTGTGGGCCTGACGGCGACGCCGGTGCCGGCCATGTCGATCTGCATGCCCCCCTTGGGAATGGGGCGTTCCTCGCCGCCAAGCGCCAGCGAGCCGACGGGGAAGTCGAAATCGAGCCGGGCTCGCGTCACCATGCCCTCGGTGACGTTGGCGACGAACCAGTCGCGGCTTTCGGTGCCCAGGAAATAGGGCCAGAGGCGCTTGACGTCGTCGGCGCTCATGCCGTTGCCGGCAATGGAGAACGAAACCCCCAGCCCTGAGACCAGCATGTCCAGGCGCCCCGCCGCCTCGACCACGCCCTCGCCCTTGCGCGCGATGATCTGGTCGACGCCGACCGCGCCGTAGAGCGGGGCCGACCAGCCCGAAAAGCTCACGCTTTCCAGCGGCTTTTCGGGCGCGTCCATGTCGCCGGGATGAATGAAAACATCGCGGCCGGAAATGGAAATGCCGATGGTGGGGCCATATTGGGGGTCGAGCCCCATGGCGAAGATGCCCGAGAGATAGCCCCTGCTCTGCCCGATCTGCACCGCTGCCTCGTCCAGCGCGAACTGGCCGGTTTCCGGCGTCCAGGTGATGTCCATGATCGAGCTGGCGACGGCGAAATAGGTGTCGTCTATGCGCAGGTCCACGCCGGTGAGGTCGACCTTGAAGCGCCCGTCGACCAGCTTGCCGCCCGAGGAAGCAAAATTGACGTCGATGGACAGCGCGCCGGCCCCGCGCAGCGCCAGCAGGCTGCTGTCATCGTCGATGAAGGGCAGGATGGCGGCAAAGTCGAAATTGGTGACATCGGCCTCGAGCCGCGTTTCCCCCTCGTCATCGACCACGCGCGACAGCGAGCCGCGCATGGTGCGCCCGCCCAGCGTCGCCGAAAAAGTGCCGCGGGTGGCGCGCAGGTCGGGCGTGGGGCCGATTTCGAGATTGATCGCCTCGAAGCGCCGCAGCAACCCGTAAAGGGCATCGTTCATGTCCACCTGGCCGTCGCGGATGACCAGGCGCGAGAAGCGCCCCTTCGCCGCCTGCTCGACGATGTCGGCGATGCCCTGCTCGCTGGCTTCCAGGTTGTAGATCAGCCATTCATTGTCCGAGCGCACCGCCATGGGCGCGTTGGTGCCGAAATCCACCCCTTGCGAGGAAATCCCCACCGAGGGGAAGGAATCCTCGCCCTCCTGCACCCGCACCGTGGGCGGGCCACCTTTGGGATCGTCGATCACCTCGAAGCTGGTGAGGCGCGGCCCGAACAGGTCGGCCACCATCTGCACATGCGGGCGCACCAGGGTGATGGTGGCGCCCGGCTGGCCGAACAGGGCGCGGGCTGGCGAAAAGCCCACTTCCAGCGCCTCGATGGCGATGCGCGCGCCGCTCTTGCGGTCGTCCATGGAGACGGGGGTGAACTGGATCACCGGCCAGACGCCGTTTTCCAGCGCCAGGTTCATCTCGCCCAGGCTCAATTGCGTGGTTTCGGGCATGGCAGACTGGATCAGCCCGCGAATGGCCTCGCCGGCAAAGGGCAGGCGCACCGGCGTTATCAGCAGCACCAGATAGAGCACCAGCAGCAGGATGGAAGGAATGCCGAGCACCCAGACGGCCAGCTTGGCGGCCTGCCGCGCCGGGGGCCGCCTGCGAGGCGTTGGGGGCATGTCCGATGCCGCTGCGGGAGAGGGTGACGCGTTCACTTGCTTCCAGGAGGAGGTATGGCCGGTATCTTCAGGCACCTCTTGAGAATCAACCGCAGAAGGCGGTCTCTTGCCCAATGATACCGGCTGCAATATGGCACTGACACCCTGATTATTGCGTGTGCCACAACTCTGGATCGTCCCGCCATGCCGGCTCTCGCCGAAGGCGCCCCGGCGCCCGACTTTACCCTGCCCCTTGATGACGGTTCCGTCTTCCAGCTCAGCGCCCGGCGCGACCGTGCGGTGGTGCTGTATTTTTATCCGCAGGACGATTCCGGCGGCTGCGTCGACGAGAACCAGGAATTTTCCGCGCTGGCCGGAGAATTTGCCCGGCGCGGCGCCGATCTTGTCGGCATTTCGCCCGATACGCTCGACAGCCATGTGAAATTCCGCCGGAAATACGATCTGGCCGTGCCTCTGGCCGCCGATCCCGAGCGCATCGCCATCGAGGCCTTCGGTCTGTGGCAGCTCAAATCGCTTTATGGCCGGCAGTTCATGGGGCTGGTGCGCACCTCCTTCCTCATCGGGGAGGATGGCCGCATCGCGCGCGTGGTCCGGGCGACGCGCATCAAGGGCCATGCGCAAAAAATGCTCGATGCGCTCGATGCTTACCAGGCCGGCGCCGGCAGCAAATAGCCTTTGTTAACCACGCCCGTTCATAATCGGCTCACCATGTTTGGAGTGCGCGCGGGGGTGCGGAATGGGTCATCACGCCAGTTTCGGGCGGACCGCGAAGGCGGAGCCCGCCAAGGGAAAGCGGGGCATTTCCCCGGCGCTTTTCTATGCCACCTTCACCCTTTTGCTGGCCGGCAATGCCGGGCTGGGCACCGCGCTGGTCTTTTCCCCCGACATCGCGCCGCTGTTCAGCGGCCATACCGAGCAGGTCATTGCCGCCTATGAGACCCGCATCGCGCAATTGCGCGTCGAGGTCGACCGGCTGCATTCGCGCAGCTATGCCCAGACCGGCGACATCAATCTCCAGCTTCAGGAACTGGCCCAGCAGCAGGAAGTGCTGATCGAGCAGCATCAGCTCGTGCGGGCGCTGGTGGACAAGGCCGACCAGCTCGGCATCGCGGTCGCCGCCTTCCCGGGCGAAGACACCGACATGACCCGGCAGGTCTCGCTGGCGCCCAATGGCAATCCCGATATCGGGGCTACCGCCGCTTCCGTGGCGCAGATGATGGACGAGACCCAATATGCCATGACCTCCATCGCCGAAACCGCCACGGCGCGCACCGACAGCATCGTTTCGGCGCTGGGCGGGCTCGGCATCAGGCTCGATCTGCCCGAGGCGCTGGACGGCATGGGTGGCCCCCTGCTCGCCCCCAGCGGCGGAGCGGCGGAGGCTTCGCCCATGGTTGAAGACGCCAATGCGGTGATGGCAGCGCTGCTGCGCTACAAGGCGGCACGCGCCGGCAGCGAGACGGCGCCCATCCACATGCCCATTGCCGGCAATTTCCGCCAGAGTTCGGGCTTCGGCAACCGCACCGACCCTTTCACCGGCGGCCGCGCCTTTCATTCGGGCCTGGATTTCGCCGCCCCGATCGGCACCACCGTGCTCAGCGCCGGCAAGGGCGTGGTCAGTTTCGTGGGCACGCGCTCGGGCTATGGCAAGGTGGTGGAAGTGCGCCACGACAACGGGCTGGTGACGCGCTACGCCCATCTCTCGGGCTATCTCAGCCGCGAGGGCCAGGCGGTCAATACCGGTACGCCGATCGCGCTGGTGGGCACCACCGGGCGCTCGACCGGGCCGCATCTGCATTTCGAGGTGCGCCGCGCCAATGACGCCGTCAATCCCAAGGCGTTCCTGGAAACCGGCAAGAAACTCCGCGCCATCCTGGGCTGACGCATCGCAAACGAAAAAGGGCGCAGCCTGCGCTGCGCCCTTAAAAATCTGTCCGGTCAAAATCTGTCCGGCAAGCCCGCCTTACTGGGCCGGCGGAGCTTCGGCCGGGGCGTCGCCACCTTCGGCGGGCGGGGTGGTTTCGCCGTTGAGCTGGCGGCGCATTTCCTCGGCGCGGTCCTGCAGGGCCTGCTCCAGCGCCTTTTCGCCGGTGGTCTCCTCGCGGAATTCCTCGAAGGTCATGGCCGCTTCCCCGTCATAGGCGGCGGTGAAGCCGGCCAGGGTGATCTCGATGGTCACGTCCTGGCTCTTCTGGTTCTTGGCGGTCAGCTTGAGCTTGTTGCCCTTCTTGAGCGAGTTCACATACTGCTCGTTGATGACCAGCTGGGTCGAGCACGACATGGGGTCGCACAGGATATAGGGCACGCGCACCGGCTTGGCTTCGTCGATCTGCCAGGAGACGCCGAAGGGCAGCAGCATCCCCAGCGGCACGGCGGCGACGGCGAGCAGCCGGCTTTCCTGGCCCGGATCGTCACGCAGGAGGAACGAGCCGAGGAACTGGCCATTGGCCAGCACCACCTGGCGCATGATGCAGGCCTTCTGCCCGTCGGGCAGCGGGTCGCAGACCTTGAGCCAGTTCTGGCTGGCCGGCTGGGCCGGCGTGGTGGCGGCGGCGGCCTCGGCGGCCGGCGCTTCGGCAGGAGCGGTCTCCTGGGCGACGGCAGCGAGCGGGGACAGCATGAGCGCGGCAACCGCTAGACCGGCGACGAGGGGTTTCCTGATGTTCATAGAATTTCCTTGGCTTTTCTGGCGGTCCCGGTGGTTTCGGCCACCTCGAGAATTGAACTGCCCTTCAAGGGCTGAAATCGGGCAATAACATGACCGATACCCATTGCCAAAACATTATGACAAATGAAGGTTGACGGGCCGGCTCAGGCCGCCGCTTCCGCCAGCCTTGCCAGTTTTGAAAGGATTGCGGCCGCTCCCTTGAGCCGCGCCTCGGGCGTGGGCCAGTTGCGGGCGAACACGAGTTTCTGATCGGGTTTGATGCGCACCTGGTTGGCGGGGTCGCTCACCAGCTTCACCAGCCCGGCCGGATTGGGGAATTCCTTGTTGCGCAGCGAGATGACCGCGCCCTTGGGCCCGGCATCGACCTTTTCGACATTGGCCTTGCGGCACAGGGCCTTGACCAGGATCACCTTGAGCAGCGCCTCCACCTCCTCGGGCAGCGGCCCGAAGCGGTCGATCAGCTCCGCACCCGCCGCGTCGATATCGCGGATATCGGTCAAATCGCCCAGCCGGCGATAGAGCTGCATGCGCAATTGCAGGTCGGGAACATAGTGCTCGGGAATCATCACCGGCATGCCCAGCGAGATCTGCGGGCTCCACTCGTTGCGGTCCTCGTAGTCTTCCTCGCCATTCTTGAGGTTGGCCACCGCCTCTTCCAGCATGGCCTGGTAGAGCTCATACCCCACTTCGCGGATATGGCCAGACTGTTCGTCGCCCAGCAGATTCCCCGCCCCGCGAATATCGAGGTCGTGGCTGGCGAGCTGGAAGCCGGCGCCCAGGCTTTCGAGCGATTGCAGCACGCCCAGCCGCCGCTCGGCGGTGTCGGTGAGCTTGCGGTCCGCCGGCACGGTGAACAGCGCATAGACACGCGCCTTGGCCCGCCCGATGCGCCCGCGGATCTGGTAGAGCTGGGCCAGCCCGAAATGGTCGGCCCGGTGCACGA
>NZ_JAUCDN010000177.1:0-7100 GCF_034675085.1 Devosia sp. | reverse complement strand
AACCAGACGCCGAAGACGGTAAGCACGGCCAGCCAGGAGAGCAGCGAATGGCCCGAGAGCAGGCTCGTGAGCGTGGGGCCGACCACGGGAATGGCTTCGAGGAAGGGGAGATTGACCGAAGGCACCGCCTTGGAGGGCAGGTTGATTGAGGTGCCCTTGTCGCCGCCCGTCGCCCGGGAGAGCGCGAAGACCGTGCCGCCCGTGGCCAGGATGTTGACGGCAAAGCCGACCAGGATGATGTCGGCCTTGAAGCGCAAATGGAACAGCGCCATCAGCGCGCCCAGCATGGCCCCGGCACAGAGGCCGGACAGCACCGCCACATACCAGGGCGCATAGACCGAGACGATGACGGCGGTGAGCGCGGCAATGAGCATCATGCCTTCGAGCGCCACGTTGAGCGCGCCCGACAGGTCGGAAATCAGCCCGCCCATGGTGGCGAACAGCAGGGGCGTGGTCGTGCGGATCACGGTGACGAAAAAGGTGGCCGACAGGACCGTCATCAGCAAGTCGATCATTTGGCGGCCTCCGGCGCGGGGGTAGCCCTGGGCGCGCGGCCCAGAAGGCGGGCGAGCGCGGCCCGGCCCGGCAGGGTGAAGGAAGACGCAACCAAAAGGATGATGATGGCCTGCACCACCGAAATCATCTCGGTGGGCACGTCGGTGCGCAGGCCCATGAGCTGGGCGCCCTGGCGCAGATAGCCATAGGCCAGCGCCACGAAGGGCACCGCCAGCGGGCGGGAGCGGGCGACGATGGCGATGAGAATGCCTTCGAAGGCAAGATTGCCGTCAAAATTCTGCGCCAGATTGCCGAAGGCGCGGCCCTGCACGAAGACGGCGCCGAGCAGGCCGCCAAAGGCGCCGGCCACCGTCATGGCCGAAACCATGATGACGCCGGAGCGAATGCCGGCATATTCGGCGAATTTCGGATTGTGCCCGACCAGCCGCAGCTTGAGCCCCCAGCTGGTGCGATAGAGCAGGAACCAGACCAGTGCCGTGGCGACCAGCGCCACCACGATGCCCAGATCGAAGCGCGTGCCGGGAACGATGGCGGGGAAGATGGCGGCTTCGGGGAATTTCGCCGTCATCAACTGGCCGGTGCCTGCAGGAGCCAGATGGGCGCGGATGAGATAGTTGACCACCAGGATGGCGATATAGTTGAGCATCAGCGAGGACACGATCTCGCTGGCCCCGAACCGCGCCTTGGCATAGCCGGGAATAAAGCCATAGGCGGCGCCCGCCAGCATGGCGGCGAGCATGGCGGCCGGAATGGCAAGGGGTGTCACCCCGAGGGGCGACATGGCGACCAGGGCGGCGCAGAGCCCGCCCATATAGACCTGGCCCTGCACGCCCATGGAAAATTGCCGCGCCTGAAAAACGAGGCTGAAGGCCAGCCCGGTCAGGGTCAATTTGGCAACGTCGTCGATCCACAGCCCGATGGTGCGGTTTGAAGAAAGCGGCGCGGTGAGCAGGGTGCGGAAGGCCGCGCCCGGATCGGCGGAGGTGGCGAAAATGACGACCAGCGCCACCGCCAGCGCAATGACCACGGCGGTGAGGGCGCGCCCGGTTTCGCGCGCAATGGCGGCGAAGCGGGGGGAGGAAAAAAGGCTCATTTCAGCGCTGCCCGCATGACTTCGGGTTCCTGGGTGTCGAGGCCGAGCATATAGGTGCCCAGCGTTTCGGGCGTCAGCTCGTCGCTATTGTGGAAGGCGGCGACGATGCGGCCGCGATAGAACACCACGAGCCGGTCGGACAGAGCCAGCAGCTCGGACAGATCGGCGGAGCTGAGCAGCACCGCGGCGCCGCCATCGCGCGCCTGGGTGAGCGACTTCCAGATGAACTGGGTGGCGCCCAGATCGACGCCGCGCGTGGGCTGGTTGACCAGAAGCAGCCGGGGCTGTTCGGAAAGCTCGCGCGCCACAACCACCTTCTGCATATTGCCGCCCGAAAGCGTGGCCACGGCAAAGCCGGGACCGCCGGCGCGGATGGAGAAGCGCTCGATCAGCGCCTGAGCATGGGCCTTTACGGCCTTGAGATCGAGCAGGCCCTTGCGCACGAACCGCCTATCGGCCAGCCGCGTGGCGACAAGATTTTCGGCAATGGTCGAGCCGGCGGCGAGCCCGCGCACCAGCCGGTCCTCGGGAATGCTGGCAAGGCCCTTTTCGCGCCGTTGCAGGATGGAGAGCCCGCCCAGGCTTTCGCCATAAAGGGTCACCTCGCCGCCGGCGATGGGCCGCAGGCCGGCAATGGCCTCAAGCAATTCGGCCTGGCCGTTGCCCTCGACGCCGACAAGGCCGAGGATTTCGCCGGAATGCACCTTGAGGTCGAGACCCTGGGCAATGGTGGCGCCCAAATCGTTGGCGATGGCCAGGGAGCGCACTTCGCAGGCGACATCGCCGCGCGCGGGGGCGCGCTCGACGCGCAGGGTGATCTCGCGGCCCACCATCATGGTGGCCAGGCTCTCTTCGGTCACCTCGCTGGCCTTGACCGAGCCGACAGTGCGGCCGGCGCGCATGACGGTGATGCGGTCGGAAATCTCCAGCACTTCGGGCAGCTTGTGGGCGATGAAAATGACAGTGCGCCCCTGCGCCACCAGCGCGCGGATGGCGACGAACAGCTCTTCCACCTCCTGGGGGGCGAGCACGGCGGTGGGTTCGTCGAGAATGAGAATGCGGGCGTCGCGGTAGAGCGCCTTGAGGATTTCGACGCGCTGCTGCTGGCCGACCGGCAATTCGCCCACGGGGGGAAGCGGATCGACGGCAAGACGGAATTTTTCCGAGAGCGCGCGCACCTCGGCGATGGCCTTTTCGCGATCGAAGCGGATGCCCTTGCGCGGCTCGGAGCCGAGCACGACGTTTTCATAGACCGAAAAAGACGGCACCAGCGAAAAATGCTGGAACACCATGCCGATGCCGTGGTCGATGGCTTCGCGGGGGTTGGCAAAGGAGACGGGACGCCCCTCGAGGCGCAATTGGCCGCTATCGGGCTGCTCGATGCCGAACAGGATCTTCATCAGCGTGGACTTGCCGGCGCCGTTTTCGCCCACAACGGCATGGACCTCGCCGGGCGCGACGGATAATTCCACCCCGTCATTGGCGCGCGTGCCGCCCGGATAGGTCTTGCCGATGGAAATGGCTTCGAGCAGGGGCGCCATCGCATATCCTCAGGAAAAGATGCGGCCCCGCCGGAGCGGGGCCACGCAGGCTTACTTCATCGCGGTTTCGACGGCGATCTCGCCGGAGATGATCTTGGCTTCCTGCGCATCCACCTCGGCGCGCACCTCGGCCGGGACCAGCTTTTCGTAATAGCTGTTCTTGGCGATGCCGACCGCGCCATCGGCCAGGCCGAGCAGCAGGTTGGTGCCATAGGGGGCGGTGCCGTCCAGCGTCTGCACCAGGGCGGTGTAGAGGGAATCGCCGACCTTCTTTTCCACCGAGGTGAAGATGACATCGGCCTGGGCCGGGTCGGTGGCCTCGAAGATCAGCGCCTGATCGCTGTCGACGCCCACGGCCAGCTTGCCTTCGTCACGGGCGGCCTGGAGCGCGCCGATGCCGGTGCCGCCGGCGATGGGGAAGACGATATCCACGCCCTGGGCGAACTGGGCCAGAGCCAGCTCCTTGCCCTTGGCCGGATCGGTGAAGGTGCCGGCGACGGCGCGGGTCAACTCCACATCGGGGTTGGCGGCGCGGGCGCCCTGCTCGAAGCCCACGGCGAATTCGAGGATGGTGGCGCCTTCGACGCCCAGGATTTCGCCGATCTTGCCGGTCTGGCTGATCTTGGCGGCGGCATAGCCGGCCAGATAGGCCGCAGTGGAGACGCGGTAGTTGATGGCCAGGATATTGCCGAGATTGCCGGCGGAGAAATCGGGCGCGTCATCGAAGATGATGAACTTGGTGTCCGGATAATCGGGGGCCAGCTCGGCCATGAAGCCGGTCATTTCCCAGGTGCCGGCGATGACCACGTCGAAACCCTGATCGGTGGCATCGGCCAGGGCCGGCTGCCAGCGGCCGCGATCGATACCGGCCTCGATGACGGTGACATCGACCGGCAGCTCGGCCTCGGCCCGCGCCAGCCCCGCCGCGGCGCTGTCGAGGAAGCTCTTGTCGCCCAGCGTGCCGTGCACGACCAGCGCCACCTTGAGCGGGTTTTCGGCGGAATAGTCCTGCGCCATGACGGCGCCGGCGGATACCGTGGCCAGAAGGCCGGCGGTGAAGAGGCCGGCAAAGGCGCGGCGATTGAGTTTGAACATGGTCATTGACGGCACTCCTCGTGGTTTTTCAGCAGTCAGACTTATGGGCGGTAGGCAACGGAAGCCCGGTAAAGGGCGACCAGACGGTCGATCTTGGCCTCTTCGATGAGGGTGACCCTGGGCGTTCCCAGACGCCCGGACGGATCGACCACGGTCATACCGCGGGTGATGCCGGGGGCGAGCGCCACATCGACCGAAGCGGTCACCGACTTGGTGACGATATCGGGCTCGATGACGGCGGCGATGGCCAGCGGATCGACGAAGCGGAAATGGTCGGGGCCGCCATAGCCCAGCGTGGTCTTGCGAGCGTGATCGACCAGGGCCGCCGAGAACTGCTTTTGCGGGCTGTCGGGAATGTCGGCCAGCAGCGCATCGACCTCGGCGCCGGTCATGAAATGGGAAACGCAGGGTTCCCACGGCGCGACCAGGGTTTCGATATCGGCGCCGAAGACCACCGAGGCGGCCTCGGGATCGGCATAGATGTTGAATTCGGCAGCGGGGGTGGTGTTGCCCCGGCCATAGACAGTGGCGCCCATGATGGTGAGCTGGCCGATGCCGGCGGTGATATCGGGCGCCAGACGCAGGGCCAGGGCCAGATTGGTCAGCGGCCCGATCATCAGCAGGTCGATCTTCTCGCCGGCTGCGGCGGCGGCGCGGAAGCTGTCGATGAGGTAGCCCACGCCATCATCGCTGGCCGGAGCGGGAATGGCGGCGGGGCGCGGCGCGCCGCCGAGCCCATCCTCACCATGGATATATTTGGCGTCGATGATGGGCTGGGTGAGCGGGCGGTCGGCGCCCTTGTGCACCGGCACTTCGGGCAGGCCGGCGACGGCCAGTACGGTGAGCATGTTGCGGGTGGCCGCATCGAGCCCGACATTGCCGAAAACCGTGGTGATGGCGTGGGGCGTGCGGCCCGCCCCGATCAGCATCAGCAGGGCCTGGGCGTCGTCAACGCCGCCATCGGTATCCAGGATAAGCTTGCGCGCCATGTCAGGCCACCTTGCGCGCGGCAGCGACGCGGGCCCAGAAATCTTGATAGGTCATGGAGTAATCTTTTTTGATGTCGTTGAAAGGGCGCCGCGTCAGCCGGCGGTCTTCCACCAGCTGCTCACCGCCGACCCAGAGGTGCCGGACGTCGCGGCCGCTGCCGGAATAGACCAGAAGCGTCTCGATGTCAGGGGTTTCCGAATAGCCGGGGCCGGAAATATCCACCGCAATGATGTCGGCGGCCTTGCCGGCTTCGAGCGAGCCGATCTCGTGATCGAGCCCCAGGGCGCGGGCACCATCGATAGTGGCCATACGCACCAGCTCACGGCTTGAAATGGGCTGGGCCCTTTCCTCGCGATGCGAAGCCACGAGCCCGGCGACGCGCATTTCGGCGATCATGTCATAGGCATTGTTGGCCGCGACATTGTCGGTGCCCAGCGCCACGACCACACCGGCGGAACGCAGCGCCACGGCCGGGCACATGCCCTCGCGGCCCGAGCGCAGGCCGGCCGTGGCGCAATAGGCCACCGACGCCGCAGGGGCAGCAGCGAAGATGGCAATGTCGTCCTCGGACAGATCGAGGCAATGGGCGGCATGGACGCGGCCGGCGAAGAAACCGTCGCGAGCCAGCGCCTGGGTGGCGGTAAGCCCGTAGCGCGACAGGGTCTCTTCATTGTCCTCGGGGCCGGCGGCCATATGCAGATGCATGCCGCAGCCATATTTGACCGCCAGATCGACCTCGGCGCGCAGCAATTGCTCGGAATTGTCGACATAGGGCGCGTGGGGGCCGAACCAGGGGACGATGCGCCCGTCGGGCGAACGCTGGCGCTCGATGAAGGCGGCGGCATTGCGCAGCTCTTCGTCGCCCCGCGCCTCGTCGCCCAATTGCACGATGCCATAGGCGATGACGGCGCGCAGGCCCGCGTCCCCCACGGCGGCGGCGATCTCATCGGCGAAGAAATACTGCTCGCAGAACGTGGTGGTGCCCGAAAGCGCCATCTCGGCGCAGGACAGCGCCACGGCGGGGCCGATATCGCTGGCGATCAGGGAAAGCTCGGGCTCGCGAATGGAATTGTACCAGCCCTCCATGGTCAGCAGGCTCTGCCCCTCGGAGCGGCCGCGAAACAGGATCATGGCCGAATGGGTATGCGCATTGACCAGGCCCGGCATGACCACATGGCCGGGCAGCGACCTCACCTCGTCGAAACCAGCCTCATCGGGGCAGGTTTCCATCGGCCCGACCCCGGCGATGCGCCCGTCGGCCATGGCGACCCAGCCGGAAGGAAAAACGGTGTCGTCACCATCGACCGTGAGGATGATCGCGTCGCGGAGAAGTGCAGAACCCATTTGACCTGCCGTTAGTAAAGCGCTTTACATAGCGATCTAACGCCAGTTTCAAAGCCATTGTCAAATGCAATCGGGCAGCAGGCGGGCCCTCTCAACAGCGGCGTGACCGTCGCTGCCCAATCCGGCAGGAAGCGCATGAGCCTCAACCCCTTCACCGCCGATCCGGCCATTCCCGAACGCCTCGCCCGGATCGGGCCGGAAACCCGCCGCCAGGTGCGGCAGGCGGCACGGGAGGCGCTGGCCGCCGCCGGGCCGCGGGCGGGCGGCGTCATCCCCCGCGACGCGGTGGAGGCGATGGTGCGCCGATTCGAGTTGAACTCGGTGCGCGAGCTGATGCTGGTGCTGCTGGAGCTGGCCAAGGAAGGCGCGCGGCCGCACATCTCCAACTTCCATGTCGGGGCGGTGGGGCTGGAAAGCGAGACCGGCGCCCTGGTGCTGGGCGGAAACGTGGAATTCCCCGGCACGCAACTGGGCTTCACCCTGCATGGAGAGGGGTTCGTGTTCACCCGCGCCATGAGCCG
>NZ_JAUCDN010000176.1:0-7145 GCF_034675085.1 Devosia sp. | reverse complement strand
GCTCGATCTCGTCGTCATTGATGCCGCGCATGGCGACCATGTTGATCTTGATCTCAAGCCCCGCCGCCCGCGCCGCCGCGATTCCGCCCAGCACGTCCTCCAGCCGCCCGCGCCGGGTGATGGCGGCAAAGCGCGCGCCATCCAGCGTGTCGAGCGAGACGTTGATCCGCCGCACGCCGGCCGCGAAGAGGCCCTCGGCATGGCGGGCGAGCTGGCTGCCATTGGTGGTGAGGGTCAATTCGTCCAGCCCCGTGCCCAGGCGTTGCCCCAGATGCGCCACCAGCGTCATGATATCGCGCCGCACCAGCGGCTCGCCCCCGGTGAGGCGGATCTTGCGCACCCCGCGCGCGATGAAGGCCCCCGCGATCGCCTCGATCTCGGCAAAGCTGAGAATGTCCTTCTTGGGCAGGAACACCATGTCTTCGGCCATGCAATAGACACAGCGGAAGTCGCAGCGGTCGGTCACCGAAATGCGCAGATAGTGCACATGCCGCCCATAGCGGTCGATCAGCGGGCGGGGGAGGGGCATGGGCATGTTCATCCCGCTAATCTATTCCCCCCGGGGCCGCGTGCAAGCGGGGGGCATAAAAAAGCCCCCGGCGGGAGCCGGGGGCAGCTTCGGGAGGATGGCGGGATCAGTGGTTGACCACGATGGTGGCGCCCACCGCGACGCGCTCGTAAAGATCGGTCACGTCGTCATTGGTCAGGCGGATGCAGCCCGACGATACCGCCTGGCCGATCGACCAGGGTTCGGACGTGCCGTGCACGCGATACAGCGTCGAGCCGATATAGAGCGCGCGCGCGCCCAGCGGGTTGTCGGGGCCGCCGGGCATGTAGGCCGGCAGGTCGGGAACGCGCTTGCGCATCTGCGGCGGCGGGGTCCAGCCCGGCCACTCGGCCTTGCGGGTGATGCGATGGGTGCCGCTCCAGGTGAAGCCGTCGCGGCCCACCCCGATGCCATATTTCATCGCCTTGCCGCCTTCGAGCACCAGATAGAGCCGGCGCTCGCCGGTCTCGATGACGATGGTGCCGGGCTTGTGGTTGGTCTTGTAGTCGACGATCTGCTTCTTGATGGCGGTGCCGCCGCGGCGGGCGGGCTGCAATTCGGACTGCTCCACCCAGTTGCCGGTGGTGCGGTCATAGACAAGCGCGGCCGCCGCCGGTGCTGCGACAGCCACCGACAGGAGGAGGGATAGCGCAATTGCCATCGCTGGTTTCATGGTGAACATCTGACGACTTGGCCTCTGAAAAGGGGCTCGCCTCGATTCGGCTCCCCCCAACAATCCGTGTTGCTTACGCGGTTTACAATAATGCGAAAAGAGGCGCATGCCCTGCTTTCGCCACACTCTCGCCACCATGGCGAAATTGTGTTGCCAGCAGGTTACAGTGGACATTCACCAATCCGTGATCCTCCTCCCTTGGCGTTATTGACTCCGCCGCCCATGCCTGCAATGGCCTTGCCCAAACCCCGTGCGAGGCAAGCATGAGTGAAGAACTGAAGCGCCAGGCCGCCGCGATGGCGCTGGCAACGCTGCAACCGGGCATGCGTCTGGGCCT
Source organism: Devosia sp. (assembly GCF_034675085.1). GTDB lineage: Bacteria > Pseudomonadota > Alphaproteobacteria > Rhizobiales > Devosiaceae > Devosia. The sequence continues at coordinate 5,588 of NZ_JAUCDN010000176.1, read as the reverse complement.
GGGCACCGGCTCCACCGCCCGCCATTTCGTCGATCTGCTGGGCGAAAAGGTCGCCGCCGGCTTCGATTGCATCTGCGTGCCCACCTCCGAGGCCACCGCCCGCCAGGCCGAAAGCCTCAATATCCGCCTGTCCGATCTCGACCGCCTCGACCGGCTCGACGTCACTGTGGATGGCGCCGATGAGATCGATCCGGCCCTCAACCTCATCAAGGGCGGCGGCGGCGCGCTTTTGCGCGAAAAGATCGTGGCGGCGTCCTCCGACGCCATGGTGGTTATCGCCGATTCCTCCAAGCTGGTGCCGGTGCTGGGCCGGTTTCCGCTGCCCATCGAGGTCAATCGCTTCGGGCTGGGCGCCACGCGCCGCGCCGTGGCCGAAACCATTGCCGCCCATGGGGCCGAGGGTGGCCTGCGCCTGCGCGAGGCCGCGCCCGGAACGCCCTTCGTCACCGATGGCGGCCATTTGATCCTCGATGCTTTTTTTGGCCGTATTTCACGGCCAGAAGCGCTTTCGCGCGATCTTCTCGACATTGCGGGGGTTGTGCAGCATGGGTTGTTCCTGAAAATGTGCACGACGGCTTATGTCGCAGCCCCCGATGGCGTAAAAACCCTGGCAGTCGACCCGCAATGATGGATCGGAACAGAATGGATATTTCGATGAGCACTGTTATGAAGCGCGCCAAGGCGCTGGTGGCCGTGGCGCTGGGCGCCGCCATGTTCTCGCTGGCCATGCCGGCCATGGCCCAGGAAGTGCCGCCCGAGCAATTGGCGCTTGCCCGCCAGTATATCGACCTCACCGACCGCGCCGCCGTCTATGAGGTGACCCTGGTCGAGATCGGCATCGGCACGCTCCAGCAGATCACCGCGCAAAATCCCGAATTGGCCGAGGAAGCCGACAAGGCCGTAGGCCGCGTCCTGTCCACCTACCAGAACCGCAAGGGCGAGCTGCTCGACCAGTTTGCCCGCCTCTATGCCATCCGCTTCACCGCCGAAGAGCTCCAGCAGATCGTGGCCTTCTACGAATCCCCCGTCGGCGCCAAGCTGGCGGCGGCCAATAATGAGGTGAACAAGGAAATCCAGGCGGTGATGCAGGTCTTCACCAACAATACCCGCCGCGAATTCTTCGCCAAGGTGCGCACCGAGCTGCGCGCCATGGGCTACGACGTCTGATCGCGCCCTTTCCCGATTTGGCCCCGCCTTGTGCGGGGCCTTTTTTTATGCGAAGTGCGTTCCGATATTCATCGTCATATGACGATGGTTAAAAGGAGCCAGCCGATGACCGACAGCTATGACCTCGTTGTGATCGGGGCGGGCTCCGGGGGTGTGCGCGCCGCGCGCATGGCCGCCACCTATGGCGCGCGCGTTGCCGTAGTCGAGGAATTTCGCGTCGGCGGCACCTGCGTCATTCGCGGCTGCGTGCCCAAGAAGCTCTATGTCTACGCCTCGCGCTTCCATGACCTGTTCGACATCGCGCCCAGCTTCGGCTGGCAGGTCGAGGCCAGTTTCGACTGGCCGACCCTGGTGGCCAACAAGGAAAAGGAAATCACCCGGCTCGAAGCCGCCTACACCGCCAATCTGGAAAAGCCGGGGGTTAAGATCATCCGCGACCGCGCCGTGGTCACCGGTCCCAATTCCGTGCGTCTGGTGGGCGAGGGCAGGGAGCTGAACGCCCGCTATATCCTCATCGCCACCGGCGGCCGGCCGCATATTCCCCATATTCCGGGCGCCGAGCTGGGCATCACCTCCAACGAGGTCTTCGATCTGCCCGTCCTGCCGCGCTCCATCCTCATCGAGGGCGGCGGCTATATCGCGGTGGAGTTCGCCACCATTCTCGCCGGGCTGGGCGTCGACACCACCCTGGTCTATCGCGGCGACTGCATCCTGCGCGGCTTCGACCAGGATATGCGGCGCGGGCTCGAAGCCGGGCTGATCGATCGCGGCGTGCGTCTCATCTACCAGACCACCATCGCCTCCCTGGCCCGGCAGGGCGATGAGGTCGCCGCCACCTTCAGCGACGGCGTCACCGCCCCCTTTGGCGCCGTCATGTTCGCCACGGGGCGCACGCCCAATGTGAGGGGCCTGGGGCTGGAAAGCGCCGGCGTCGAGCTCACCGCCACCGGCGCCATCGCCGTCGACGCCTTTTCTCGCTCGTCCGTGCCCTCCATCTATGCAGTGGGCGATGTGACCGGCCGCGCCCAGCTCACCCCCGTCGCCATCCGCGAGGGCTGGTATTTCGCCGAGACCGTCTTCAACGACAACCCGCAGGCGGTCGATCATTCGCTCATTCCTACCGCCGTTTTCTCCGAGCCCGAGATCGGCGTCATCGGCCTCACCGAGCCCGAGGCGGCCACCCATGGCGATATCGACGTCTATCTTGCCCGCTTCCGCCCGATGATGAATACGCTCTCCAGCCGCACCGAGCGCATGGTGCTCAAGCTCATCACCGAAAAGGACGGGGGCAGGGTGCTGGGTTGCCATATCCTGGGGCCCGGCGCCGCCGAGATGATCCAGCTCGTCGCCATTCCCATGGGCATGGGGGCCAGCAAGGCCGATTTCGACCGCGCCATGGCGCTCCACCCCTCGGCCGCCGAGGAACTGGTGACCTTCAAGGCCCCCAGCTACGTCTATCGCGGCGGAGAGAAGGTGGGCGGCTGAGCCTTTTGCTTCCCCACCCACTGCACGGCACCTCCCCCTCGACGGGGGAGGCTGGGAGGGGGCGCCGGGAGCCCGGATATTGGGGCCAAACGCCCCCTTGATCCCTCCCGCAAGGGAGGGGGACGACTGAACCATCGCACACCACTGGCCCCCTCATGCGAAGGTCTGCCCCGATATCCCTTGTCCCCCGTCACCAGCCTTGGTATGCCGGCCCCTGCCGCAAGTGACCTCGCCTAAGGAAGCGCTCAAATGACCACCTGGACCCCTGAAAGCTGGCGCGCCAAGCCCATTTCCCAGGTTCCCGCCTATCCCGACCCGGCCGCCCTGGCCGAGGCCGAGCGGCAATTGGCGAGCTTCCCGCCGCTGGTCTTTGCCGGCGAGGCGCGCGATCTCAAGTCCCGCCTGGCCGCCGTTGCGCGTGGCGAGGCGTTCCTGCTCCAGGGCGGCGATTGCGCCGAGAGCTTTGCCGAGCATGGCGCCGACCATATCCGCGACTTCTTCCGCGTCTTCCTGCAAATGGCGGTGGTGCTCACTCATGGCGCCAGCAAGCCGGTGGTCAAGGTCGGGCGCGTCGCCGGCCAGTTCGCCAAGCCGCGCTCTTCCGATACCGAAACCGTCGATGGCGTCGAATTGCCCAGCTATCGCGGCGACATCATCAACGCCATCGAATTTTCCGAGGTCGCCCGCCAGCCCGATCCCGGCCGCATGCTGATGGCCTATCGCCAGTCGGCGGCGACCCTCAACCTGCTGCGCGCCTTTTCCATGGGCGGCTATGCCGAACTGACGCGCATCCATGAATGGACCGTGGGCTTCATGAAGGAGTCCAATTCCTATCCGCGCTATGAGGCCGTGGCCCGCAAGATCGACGACGCCATCACCTTCATGGGCGCGCTCGGCCTCACCCCGGACAATACCCCGGCCCTGCGCCAGACCAGCTTCTTCACCAGCCACGAGGCGCTGCTTCTGGGCTATGAGGAGGCCCTGACGCGCCGCGACTCCATCACCAATGACTGGTATGCCACCTCCGGGCACATGCTCTGGATCGGCGACCGCACCCGCCAGCCCGATGCGGCCCATGTCGAATATTTCGCCGGCATCCGCAATCCGATCGGCATCAAATGCGGCCCCAGCCTCTCCAATGAGGACCTTCTGCGCCTGCTCGACCGGCTCAATCCCACCGACGAGGCCGGCCGCATCACGCTGATTTCGCGCTTCGGCTCCGACAAGATCCGCGAACACCTGCCGCGCCTCATCGAGACGGTGCAGAAGGCGGGGCGCACCGTGGTCTGGTGCTCCGATCCCATGCATGGCAACACCATCAAGGCGTCGACCGGCTTCAAGACGCGTCCCTTCGAGCGCGTCCTCAGCGAGGTGCGCTCCTTCTTCGAGATTCACCGCGAAATGGGCACCTATGCCGGCGGCGTGCATATCGAGATGACCGGCGACGACGTCACCGAATGCGTGGGCGGCATGGCGGCGGTCACCGAGGCGACGCTTTCGGATCGCTACAACACCTATTGCGATCCTCGCCTCAATGCCAGCCAGGCGCTGGAGCTGGCCTTCCTGGTCGCCGAGGAGATTCCGGTGCAACAGCCGCCGCGCCGGCACCTGGCGGCCGGCGAATAAATCGAGCCGGCGGGGTGAACCTCCGACGGGGCCGCGCGTTGCTCCAGCAATGGGCGGTCCGCTATACTGGGCCAGCCCCGCTGTCGTCTGCGATAAAGGCCCTTAATGCCCCGGACCCTGTTTCCCGCCGCCAGTCCTGAAACCCGCGCGCGTCTGGAACAGGATCCGGCGCTCAAGCTGTTCAACGACTATGATTGGGCGTCCAATCCGCTGGGGCCGATCCCGGAATGGCCCGAAAGCCTCAAGGGCGCGGTGCGGCTGATGATGCCCGCCTCCATCCCCATGGCCATATTCGTGGGGCCGCAGGCCATCCTTCTCTACAACAATGCCTATGCCGCCTTTGCCGGCCAGCGCCATCCCGGTATTTTCGGCCTGCCCTGCCGCCAGGCCTGGCCCGAAATCGCCGACCTGATGGATACCATACTGGCCATCGGCCAGCGCGGTGGCGTCGAGGTGCTGCACGATCTGGAGATGGAGCTCAATCGCCACGGCCAGCCCGAATCCACCTGGGTGGACATGCATGTCAGCCCCGTCCTTGGTGATGATGGCAATGCGCTGGGCACGCTGGTCACCATCCACGAGACCACCGAGCGCTTCCTGGCCCGCGCCGCCCTGGCCCGCAGCGAGGAGCGCCTGTCCCTGGCCCTGGCCGGCTCCTCCCTGGTGGGCACATGGGATTGGAACCTGCACGACAACGTCATCACCGCCGATGACCAGTTTGCCGAGATGTTCGGCATCGAGCCGCTTTACGCCGGGCTGGGCGTGCCGCTCCGGCGCTATTTTGCCGCCATCCACCCCGACGACCTGCCGGGCGTCAAGGCCGAGATCGAGCGGGCCATTGCTGCGGTCGATGAATTCCGCTGCGAATGCCGGGTGCGCAATCGCGACGGCAGCCTGCGCTGGATCGTGGCCTCGGGCCTGCCCCGGCGCGATGGGGAAGGGCGGGTGCACCGCTTTCCGGGCGTCGCCATCGACGTCACCGAACAGCATCGCGTCGCCAGCGCCCTGGCCGACAGCCAGCTTCGCTTCCAGACCCTGGCCAATGTCATGCCCCAGATCGTCTGGACGGCCACGCCCGATGGCGTCTACGACTATTACAATGCCCGCTGGGAGGAGCTGACCGGGGTGGCCGATGCCGCGCCCGACGCTGCCCAATTGGCCAGTCTCTACCATCCCGAGGACCGCGAGCGCGTCGAGGCGGCCTGGCAGCATTCCCTGCGCACCGGCGAGACCTTCGAGATCGAATATCGCCTGCGCCACCGCAGCGGCGAATATCGCTGGGTGCTGGGCCGGGCGCTGGCGGTGCGCGA
>NZ_JAUCDN010000175.1:0-7158 GCF_034675085.1 Devosia sp. | reverse complement strand
TGCCCAATGCGGAAATCGCGCGGGGCGTGGCCGGGCTCGACAATGACGACGCCGTCGCCATCCTGGAAGACCTCGACCAGGAAGACCGCGACGAGGTGCTGGCCAAGCTGCCCACCTTCGAGCGGCTGAACCTGAAGCGCAGCCTGGATTTTCCCGAGGATTCCGCCGGGCGGCGGATGCAGACCGACTTCATCGCCATCCCCCCGTTCTGGACGGTGGGACAGACCATCGACTATCTGCGCGGCGAACCGGACCTGCCGGAGGAATTCTACCAGATCTATGTGGTGGACGCGTCCTATCAGGTGCTGGGCACGGTGCCGCTCGACAAGCTGCTGCGCGCCCGCCGGCCGGTGTCGATCGAGGCGCTGATGAACGCCAACCTGGTGCTGGTGGACGCCACCGAGGACCAGGAGGAGGCGGCCCGCGATTTCGAGCGCTACGACCTGGTGGAAGTGGGCGTGGTGGACGAAAGCCGGCGCCTGGTGGGCGTGCTGACCATCGACGACATCGTGGACGTGATCCATGAAGAGGCCGACGAGGACATCAAGCTGCTGGCCGGCGTGGGCGACGAGGATATTTCGGACACCATCCGCGACACGGTGCGCAGCCGCGTGCCCTGGCTGGTCATCAACCTGGTGACGGCCATCGGCGTGTCGATGGTGATCGGGCTGTTCAACGAGCCCATCGAAAAGATGGTGGCGCTGGCGGTGCTGATGCCCATCGTCGCCTCCATGGGCGGCAATGCCGGCACCCAGACCATGACGGTGACGGTGCGCGCCCTGGCCATGCGCGAGCTGGACGGGCGGCGCCTGCGCCGGCTGATCTCGCGCGAGATGATCGTGGGCTTCGTCAATGGCGTCATCTTCGCGCTGCTGGTGGGGCTGGTGACCTGGCTGCGCTATAACGATCCGCAACTGGGCATGGTGATCGGCGCGGCCATGATCACCAATATGATCGTGGCCGGCACATCGGGCATTCTCATCCCCATCATGCTCGACCGCTTCAAGGCCGATCCGGCCATCGCCTCGGCGGTTTTCGTCACCACAACCACCGATGTGGTGGGCTTTTTCGCCTTTCTGGGCATTGCGGGGCTGTGGTTCGGCCTGTTCTGAATGCAGTGAATTGCGACAATTTCGCGACTTGCGCCGGGGTGTGCCCAGCGTTAAAAATCCCTTACCGGGCGAGACAGGCGCGCGCCGCCTCTGGCGCCCGGAGTGAACGGCTGACAAGGAGCGAGCATGCGAAGTCAACCGAAGACCAATATCTGGCGAGCGGCAAGCTGGACCCTGGTTTGCCTGTTGTCGATAGGACTGGTTTTCTCGGTCGTGGCTGGCGTCTAGGAACCCTTCATCGTTTCAAAAGAAACGCCGAACGGTCTCTAAATCTTAGTTTTGTCGCGTTTCCGAACCGCAAAACCGTTTCCACTTCTGCTGGAAACGCTCCAGGCGCTGGAGTTCTTCACTAACAGCATTTTCGAAGGGCGCCCCGACACGGGCGCCCTTCTTCACTTTCGGGAGATGTTCCGTTGAAGCTGCTGATCGGCAATCGCAATTATTCCACCTGGTCGCTGCGCCCCTGGCTGGTGCTCCGCCATTTCGACATTCCCTTCGAGGACGAGGTGCTCCAGATCGGCGGGGAGGGGTATAAGCAGGTGCTGGCGAGCCGCTCGCCCACCGGCAAGGTGCCGCTGCTGATCGACGGCGATCTGATGGTTCCCGAAACCATCGCCATCATCGAATATCTGGCCGACGGCTTTCCCGAAAAGCCGATCTGGCCGACCGACATTGCCCAGCGCGCGCTGGCGCGGGCGGCGGCGGCGGAAATGCATGCCGGCTTTTCCAGTCTGCGCAGCCATGCGCCGATGAATCTGCGCGCCTCCCATCCCGGCAAGGTCAATCCCGACAGCGTCGCCGCCGATCTCAAGCGGCTCGAAGCGCTGTGGGGCGGGCTGCTGGCGCGCTCGGGAGGGCCGTTCCTTTTCGGCGCCTTCACCGCCGCCGACGCCATGTATGCGCCGGTGGCAACGCGGCTGCGCACCTATGAGCTGCCGGCATCGGACACGGCCAGCGCCTATATCGAAGCCATCTACAGCCTGCCCGCCTTCCAGGACTGGCTGGCCATGGCGCTCAAGGAGCCCTGGATCGTGGATGAGGACGAAATCGACGTCATCCAGGGGCGCGTGGCGCGGGGGAGCCTGGCATGATCCACATGATCAAGCTGTGCGTGGGCATTTCCAGCGTCGAGGAGCTGGAAAGCTACCGCGACGAGCGCGCCCATTGGTGGGATGCCGATTATGGCGAGGACGTGCATGTGCACCGCACTCGCATGATGCCCAAGCGCGCCGCAGAGATGGAGGGGAAATCCTCCATTTACTGGGTGATCGCCGGACAGGTCTCGTGCCGCCAGCTCATATTGCGGCTGGCGCGCTATACCAACCCGGAAGGGATCGACTATTGCGACATCATCATGGCGCCGCAGCTGATCCGCACCATTCCCTATCCCAAGCGCCCCTTCCAGGGCTGGCGCTATCTGCGCCCCGAGGATGCGCCGCCCGACCTGGGCGCCAACGAAAACGCCGATTCGCTGGCCCTGGCCGCCGATCTGGCCAAGCTGGGGCTCATCTAAAGCGCGTCGCGATCTTTCAGATTCGCTCCATGCGCTTTAGCCTTTTGTTTTTTGCGCATGTCTTTATCCCGAAACCGATTCCCACTTTCGGGAGACATGCTGTAGCCGGTCTTGCGGCGGGGCGGCGCCCGCCACATATTGGGGACATGGCACAAAAACGCATGCCCCATTCGCAGAGCCCGGCGCCGTCTCCCTCGGGGGCGGTGAGCGGGGACGTCGCCGCTTTCGTGCGCAAGGTGGGGCAGATGGCGCGGCCCCGCTCCGGCGAGGCGGGGCGGCTGCTCTTTGCCATGGACGCCACCATGAGCCGGCAGCCGACCTGGGACCTGGCCTGTTCGTTGCAGGCGGAGATGTTCCGCGCCATCCCCAGCGACAGCGCGCTCGAAGTGCAATTGCTGTATTTCCGCGGGCTGGGGGAATGCCAGGCCTCCAAATGGGTGGCCAATGCCGACAGCCTAGCGCGGCTGATGAGCGGCATCGACTGCCGGGGCGGCAATACCCAGATCGGCAAGGTGCTGGGCCATGCCCGCGCCGAACACACCAAAAAGCGCATCAATGCCATGGTCTATGTCGGCGACGCCATCGAGGAGAATGTCGACGCGCTGGCGGCCAAGGCCGGGCAGCTTGGTCTATTGGGATGCCCGATCTTCATTTTCCAGGAGGGCATGGACGGGCGGGTGGAAGCCGCCTTCCGTGAATTCGCCCGGCTGACCAAGGGCGCCTATGCCCGGTTCGACGCTTCCGCTCCCGGCCAGCTGGCCGATCTGCTCAAGGCCGTCGCCGCCTATGCCAGCGGGGGCAGGGCGCAGCTGCAATTGCAGGGCAGCGCGCCGGCGCGGGCGCTCTTGGCGCAATTGCCCGGATGAGCTGGATCTTCCTCGGCGGCGTCGCCCTGCTTGCCATACTGGCCGTTGTCCAATCCCTGCGACGCCTGCCCAAGGCGCAGCAGATGCGCCTGCTGCGCTGGCTGCTGGGCGGGATCGCGGCGCTGGTCGCGGTGGCGCTGCTGGTGGCGCGGCGCATCGATATCGCCATCTTTGCCGCCGCAGCCGCCTTTTCCATTTTGCGCCGGGGGCGGCTGGGGCCGTTTTCGCTCGATGCGCCCACGCCCCACGAGGGGAACAGCTCCAAGGTCAGGAGCCGCTTTTTTTCCATGGAGCTGGATCATGACAGCGGTAAGGTGGAAGGCTGGGTGCTGAGCGGGCAATTCACCGGCCGCGACCTGATGGACCTGGATGCCGAAGAGACGCGGGCGCTGATCGCCGAGGTGGACTGGGACCCGGACAGTCTGAGCCTGCTCGAAAGCTGGCTCGACGCCAACCGCGCCGGGTGGCGCGAATATTTCGCCGAGGAGGATGCGGGGCAGGCCGAGCCGGCCGATCCGGTGGCGGAGGCCTATGCGGTGCTGGGCCTTTCCCCCGGCGCCAGCGACGAGGAAATCCGCGCCGCGCATCGGGAGCTGATGAAGGCGGTGCATCCCGACCATGGCGGATCGAGCTATCTGGCCTCCAAGATCAACGAAGCGCGCGATCGCCTGCTGCGCCATTAACGAGGCGTTAACCATGCATGGCTTTGTGTGTGTGCCGAGCTGAGACGGGATCGAATTTGGGGGCGGCCATGGGGCAGGCGGGCGCGCATGTCATTGTAGTGGGCAATGAGAAGGGCGGCTCGGGCAAATCCACCACCGCCTTCCACCTGGCCATTTACCTGCTGCATGCCGGGCATCGCGTCGCCACCATCGACGTGGACAGCCGCCAGCAGACGCTGACCCATTATGTGCGCAACCGCCGCGCCCATGGCCAGGAAACCGGCCGCAAACTGCCCAATCCCACGCATTTCCACCTGCCCTCGGGCTGGAGCGACTCGGCGGCGGAGAACAATCGCGCCGAATTCGACATTTTCCGCCGCGCCATCGCCGAGGTGGAAGGCACGGCCGATTTCATCATCATCGACACGCCCGGCTTCGACACCAATCTTACGCGCCTCGCCCATTCGGTGGCAGACACGCTCATCACCCCGATCAACGACAGCCTGATCGATATCAATGTATTGGCGCGGATCGATCCGGAAAGCGGGGTGGTGGTGGAAACCAGCCATTACGCCAAGCTGGTGCAGCGCGCCCGCTCCGAGCGCATGGCGGTGGACGGGCAGTCCATCGACTGGATCCTGATGCGCAACCGCATCTCCATGCTGGCCTCGCGCAATGCCAGGCAGGTGCAGGCGACGCTGGAAAGCATCGCCACGCGATTCGGCTGCCGGCTGGCCGACGGCATCGCCGAGCGCGTCATCTTCCGCTCGCTCTTTGCCAGCGGACTGACGGTGTTCGATCCGCTCGAGGAGGAAGTGGGGGAATCGGCCTCGCTCTCCCATCTCGGCGCCAGGCAGGAATATCGCAACCTGGTCTCGGCGCTGAACCTGCCGCTGCGCCAGCCGGCCCCGGAGGCCGTGCGGCTCTCGGCTTAGAGCGTTTCAACTTTCATCTGTACCATCCCCATGCACCATGTCATGCCGGCGCAGGCCGGCATCCATCCTGAAGGCCGTCGGCGCCCACAATGGATGTGGAGACATGCGGAGATGGATTCCGGGTCACGCCCGGAATGACACCGGGGGTGGGACGAAATCGCGCGTCACATGGATGGTGAAACGCCCTAGCGGCGTCCCCCATCAGCCGGCCCACGGGTCAAGCCTGTGGGCAGCGCCGGTGTGTTGAAAAACTTCATGCTCAATAAAAAAGCCTCCCCCGCGATGGGGGAGGCCTGACAGGTTCAGAGGGCTAAACCCCTAATTCTTCTCGGCCGTTGCCTTGGGCTTTTTGGGCCGGGGCAGGGCCTTGGGCTTGGCCGGGCGCGGGGGCACCGCGACAAGCTCGAGCTTGGCATCGGCCCCTTCACCCACCACGGCCACCGTCACCGTGCCGCCATTGACCAGTTCGCCGAAGAGAACCTGATCGGCCAGGGGCTTCTTGATGTGCTCCTGGATGACGCGGGCCAAGGGGCGCGCGCCCATGCGCTCGTCATAGCCGCGCTCGGCCAGCCAGTCGGCGGCTTCGGGCAAGAGGTTGATGGTGACGCCGCGCTCGGCCAACTGGCCTTCGAGCTGGAGCACGAACTTCTCCACCACGCGCCGCACGATCTCGCGGGGCAGAGGCGCGAAGGAGATGATGGCGTCGAGCCGGTTGCGGAACTCGGGCGTGAAGGTGCGATTGATCGCCTCCTCGTCGTCACCCTGCTCGCGCTTGCGCCCGAACCCGATGGGTGAGCGGGCCAGCTCGGACGCCCCCACATTGGAGGTCATGATGAGGATGACATTGCGGAAATCCACCGACTTGCCATTGTGGTCGGTGAGCTTGCCGTGGTCCATCACCTGCAACAGGATGTTGTAGAGGTCCGGGTGGGCCTTCTCGATCTCGTCGAGCAGCACCACGCAATGGGGATGCTGGTCGACGCCATCGGTGAGCAGGCCCCCCTGGTCGAAGCCGACATAGCCCGGAGGCGCGCCGATGAGGCGGCTCACCGTGTGCCGTTCCATATATTCGGACATGTCGAAGCGCAGCAATTCCACGCCCAGCGTATCGGCAAGCTGCTTGGCCACTTCGGTCTTGCCGACGCCGGTGGGGCCGGTGAACAGATAGGAGCCGATGGGCTTTTCCGGTTCGCGCAGGCCGGCGCGGGCCAGCTTGATGGCCGAAGTCAGCGCCACGATGGCCGCATCCTGCCCGAAGACCACGGTCTTGAGGCTCTGTTCCAGACCCGAGAGCAGTTCGGCATCGGACTTGGAGACCGATTTGGGCGGAATGCGCGCGATGGTGGCGACGGTGGCCTCGATATCCTCCACGTCGATGATTTTCTTGCGCTGATCCTCGGTGAGCAGCATCTGGCTGGCGCCGGTCTCGTCGATGACGTCGATGGCCTTGTCGGGCAGCTTGCGGTCGCCGATATAGCGCGCGCTCAGCTCCACCGCCGCCTTGAGGGCGTCGTCGGTGAACTTGACCTTGTGGAAGTCCTCGAAATAGGGGCGCAGGCCCTTCACGATCTCGATGGCGTCGGGAACGCTGGGCTCGTTGACGTCGATCTTCTGGAAGCGCCGCACCAGGGCACGGTCCTTCTCGAAGAACTGGCGATATTCCTTGTAGGTGGTCGAGCCGATGCAGCGGATCGCGCCCGAAGCCAGAGCCGGCTTGAGCAGATTGCTGGCATCGAGCGCGCCGCCCGAAGTGGCGCCGGCGCCGATCATGGTGTGGATCTCGTCGATGAAGAGCACCGCATTGGGCATCTTCTCGAGTTCCTTCATAACCGCCTTGAGGCGCTCCTCGAAGTCGCCGCGATAGCGCGTGCCAGCCAGGAGCGAGCCCATGTCGAGCGCGTAGATCACCGCCTCCTTGAGCACCTCGGGCACGTCGCCCTCGATGATCTTGCGGGCCAGCCCCTCGGCGATGGCGGTCTTGCCGACACCGGCGTCGCCCACATAGAGGGGGTTGTTCTTGGAGCGGCGGCACAGCACCTGGATGGTGCGGCGCAATTCGGCATCGCGCCC
>NZ_JAUCDN010000174.1:0-7181 GCF_034675085.1 Devosia sp. | reverse complement strand
TGCGCCTTTCCAGCTTTGGCGGGCCGCTCTCCTTCCAGGGCTCGGGCCGCTACAAGCAGGACAATTACGCGCTGCGCTTCAATTCCGGCGCCGCCGATGCCGGGGGAAATTCCCGCGTTTCCGCCTTCCTCCAGCCGCGTTCGGGCGAATTCTCGCTGTCGGTGGAAGGCTTGTTCACCGCCGGCATGGCGCCCAAATTCGATGGCGGTCTCATCTTCCGGCAAAAGCCGCCCGCCGCCGAAGCAGCGGCCGATATTCGCGGTGATCTGGTGTTCGAGAGCAAGCTGACCGCCTCGACCGACCGGCTGGTGCTGTCCGGCTATACAATGCAACCCGATGAAAACCGCGCCGGCACGCGGCTCACCGGCGCCGCCAGCATCCAGTTGGGCGAGCGGCTGGGGTTCGATGCGGTGATTTCGGGGGGCGTCTTCTCGCTGCCGCCGCGCGACGCCACCGAGGACGCTTCCACCCTGCCTTACGAAGCGGTGCGGCTGCTGTCCGAATTGCCGGCCCCGCCACTGCCGCCTCTGCCGGGCCGGGTGGGGGTCGATCTGGCGGAAATGGGCCTGCGCGGCTTTGCCCTGCGCAATGTGCGGCTCGACGCCACTACCGATGGCAGCGCCTGGGAAATCGAGCAATTCATCGCCAGCCTGCCGGGTGACACCGAAATCCGCGCCAATGGCCAATTATCCGATGAGGGCGGGCATCCCGGCTTTCGCGGCAAGATAGCGCTGGAAAGCCGCCGCCTCGATGGGCTGGCAGCGCTCTGGCGCAAGGCAGGCGCCAACAATCCGCTGTTCAACCAGCCCGGCGGGCTCAAGGGCACGCTGATGCTGGGCCGGGACGCGCTGGGGCTGAGCGCTGGCGTGGCGACGCTGGCCGGGCGCAGCCACGGCGTCGAAATCCGCCTGGGTTTCGGCGAGGAAAAACGGCTCGACCTGGTGGGCAATTTCGATGCGCTGGGGGCCGAGGGCAGCCGCATGCTGGCTGCGCTCCTGCCGGGTTTCAACAGCGATCCGGTCTTTGCCGTCAGCTTTCCGCAGGGCAGTTTCTCGTTGAGTGGAAAGGCCATGGAGGTGTTCGGCATCGCCGGCGAGCAATTGGTAGCCGAGGGCCAATGGGGGAATGGCCGGATCGATTTCTCCCGGCTTTCGGCCGGCGATTGGGGCGGGGTGGGGTTCGATGCGCGGCTGGTGGCCAGCGGCACGCTTGCCGCCCCGGTGCTGTCGGGCTCGGGCCGGGTGCGGGCAGAAACCGCCAATGCCCCGGCGCTGCTCGCGCTCTACGACCGGCTGGGTGTGACGGCGGGTTGGCGCGCGGCGCTGGCGCCGTCGCTGCCTGCCGAGGTGCTGGTCGATCTGAGTTTTCCCGATGACAGCGGCGCGCAACTGGCCAATGTTGCCGGCAAGCTGGGGGTGGGAGAGCTCAATTTCCGCGCCGATCTGGGCGGCGGGCTGGCGCAACTGACCACCGGCTCGCTGCGGCTGGTCGGCGGGCTGGAATCGGACGACATCGCCGGGTTAACGCGCCAGCTCGGCCTGGGCGAGACGCCGCTTTTTTCCGGCGATGGCTCCATGTTGGCCAGTTTCAGTCTCGATGGGGCGCCGGCCAACAGCCTGGAAAGCCGCCTCACGCTCAGCCTGGGCGATGAAAGCCTGGGCTTTTCCGGCAATCTGGCTGGGCGCGATGACGGGGATATGCAGGGCACGGGCACGCTCACCTTGCGGCTCGATGATGCCGGCGGTCTTGCTCGCCTCGCCGGCTTTGCCGCTCTGGGCCTGCCGCCAGCCAGTGGCAAGGCGGATGTGCATTTCGAGGGGCTGCGGCTCCTGCGCGCCACCAATATTGAAGGAAGTTCCGGGAATACCGGCTTTTCCGGCGAGATTTCACTGACACGCACCGGCGAGACGGCGGCGGTTTCGGGGGCGCTGGAGGTCGATCGGGTGTCGGCCGAAGGCCTTGCCGCAGCCTTTTTCGGTCCCGCCGCGCTGGTGGGCGGCGATGGGCTCTGGCCCGAGGGGCCGTTGGCGGGCGCGGCCCATTCGCGGCCCACAAGGGGCTCTCTTGCCGTGGTGGCGCAGAGCCTGGAAGCCGGCGGGCTGGAGCGGCTGGGGCGCACCGGGTTCGAGCTGAGCTGGGATGAGAGCCGCATGCGGCTGGCGCGGTTCGAGGCGCGCCGCGATCAGGGCGTTCTCGGGCTTGATATTACGCTGTGCTGTGCCGGCTCCCTGGCCGAACGCACGGTCAGCGGCCGGGTGAGCCTTGCCGAAATGGAGCTGGCCGCCATCGCACCCCCGGCTCTGGCCGATGCGCTGGAGGGGCGGATTTCGGGCGGCGTGCAGTTCGAGGGCAGCGGGGCCAGTCTGGCCGAAGTTCTGGCGGGGCTGGCGGGAGAGGGCAATTTCACCCTGGCCGATCTGGCGGCCAGCGGGCTTTCGCCCAATGTCTTTCCGGCCGTGGCCCGGCTCGAGGGGGTGCTCGACATGGCGGGGGAGGATCTGGGCACGGTGATGGCTCTGGCCTTGCAGCAGGGGGCCTTTACCGCGCCCATGGCCACCGGCGCCTTTACCCTTGCCGGCGGGGTGGCGCGCATCGCCAATCTCATCATCGATGGCGATGGCGGGCAGTTGAGCGGCAGCTTCAACCTGGGGCTGGCCACGCTTGGGCTCAATGGTACGCTCGTGCTGACGCCGCGCGACTTTGCCGATGCCAACGGCCTGGTCAGCAGCGATATTTCACGCATTTTGCTGCATCTGGGCGGCAGTCTCATCGCCCCCCAAAATCGGCTCGACCTCGAGGAAATGATCGCCGCCATCATGGTGCGCGCCAACGAGATCGAGGTGGACCGGCTCGAAGCCTTGCGCCTTGAGGAAGAAGCGCGCCAGCGCGCCGCCGCCGAGGAGCGCAACCGCCTGATCCGCGAAGAGCGGCAGCGGGCGGCGGAAGAAGCCGCGCGTCGAGCCGCCGAGGAAGAGGCCAGGCGAGCCGAGGAGGAAGCCCTGCAATTGGAAGAACCAGGCCCATTCGAGTCGCCGGCGCCCCTTCCGCCCGGGGCGTTGACGCCGGGCTACCAGTTTCCGCTCAACCCGGGGATGTGAGGTTGGTCCCGTCCCCAGAATGCCATGTGGGTGAGCGCAACAGGCGGCGCGACTATCGCGCTTCCGTCCCGCCCAGCTTTTCCTGATACCAGGCCAACACCGCCAGCCGCACCGCCGAGGAGAGATTGGCGGTTTGCCGCGTGGTGTCGATGGTGCGGATCAGGGCGGCGAGGGAAAGCCGCTTTTCGGCGGCCATGGCCTCCAGCGCGGTCCAGAATTCGGGCTCGAGGGCGATAGAGGTGCGGTGGCCGGCAATGGACAGGGAACGCTTGTCCATGTCCCTGCTGTCAGGGCTTCTTGCGGAAGGCGTCGAGGCTGACGACCTTTTCGCCCGGTGCGGTCTCGGTGGGCGGAGTGTCGGTCTCGGCGGCTTCCACCTCGGCATCGGCGCCGCTTTCGATCTCCTCGGCGCCCGGCGCGGTGGCGGGGTCGAATTGCAGGCCGAACTGCACGGAGGGGTCGAAGAAGCCCTTGACCGCGGTGAAGGGCACCACCAGCGTTTCGGGTATGCCATCGAAGGAGAGGCCGACCTCGAAGGCGGTTTCGGTGACCTTGAGGTCCCAATACTGGTTCTGGATGACGATGGTCATTTCCTTGTCATACTGGCCGAGCAGCTTCTCGCTCAGCCGTACGCCGGGCGCGCGGGTGGCAAAGGAAATGAAGAAATGATGCTCGCCGGGCAGGCCGGTCTTGGCCACTTCGGCCAGAACCTTGCGCACGACGCCGCGCAGGGCTTCCTGGGCGAGAATGTCGTAACGCATGTGATCTTCGGCCATACCAGTTTCCTCGGCGCGTGGGGCGAATCCAGAACGGCTCATATCAGCCTCACGTTCCCGCGGATTTCAAGAACAAAGGCGGGAGGGGATGCGCTTTAGGATGGGAAGGTGCAGGCTTCTGTTGCCAGGTGCCTGCGGACCCCGCCTGTCGCCCGGCTAGGAGCGGAGGACTTAAATTCCCAGTGCTAGCACCGCATTACGCGGCGAGAGCGACCGGAGCCTTATGGTTGTCATTGGCAACTATAAGTTTTCGGACCGATAACGGTGGTACCTCACCGAGCGAAAACACACCCTTTACGCCCTCGTCGATCCTGTTTCGCCCCCTCATGGTGGAGGCGCCGGGTACTGCCCCCGGGTCCGAAAGGTTTATTACGATGGCCATTTATCGCCATAGCCCTTGCGGGCAAGTGCAATATAGGCATGGCGGGGCAGGGATGCAATGGACGGGCTCATTTGAAAACGGCCTGTGCCTCGATCTCGATCAGCACGTCGGGATTGGGAAAGCCGGCAACATTGATCGCCTTGACCACGGGCGGATTGGTCCGGTTGCCCCACAGCCGCATCCACGCCTCGAAGGCCGGGCGGATGTCCTGGCCCTGCCGGATATAGATGGAGGTGCTGACCAGATCCTCGATGCCGGCGCCGGCGGCTTCGAGCACCTTCACCATGTTTTCAAGGGCCTGCACCGTCTGGGCGGCAATGTCGTCGCGGGCCACCACCATGCCCTGCGCGTCGACCCCGTTCTGCCCGCCGATCAGCAGGATGCGGCAGCCGGCGGGGATGATGATGCCCTGGGAAAAGACCGGGCTTTTATGCATGCCGTCGGGGTTGAGATGTTCGATGGACATGGCAATAGCCTCCCTGTGTTATAGGGATAGTCTAATAGCTGTGCGTGGTGCGGCAAGCCATGCGACGGCGGGAGGCGAATCGAAATAGACTGGCCCCATGCAGCCCTATCTCAAGCTTCTGGCCGATATTCTCGAAAACGGCGCCGACAAGGCAGACCGCACCGGCACCGGCACGCGCAGCCTGTTCGGCTACCAGATGCGCTTCGATCTCTCGCAGGGCTTTCCCCTGCTCACCACAAAGAAGCTGCATCTGAAATCCATCGTCTATGAGCTGCTCTGGTTCCTGCGCGGGGAAACCAATGTGCGCTGGCTCCAGCAGCACGGGGTCAAGATCTGGGACGAATGGGCCGATGAAAACGGCGATCTCGGCCCGGTCTATGGCAGCCAGTGGCGCAGCTGGCCGGCCCCCGACGGGCGCCATATCGACCAGATCGCCAATGTGGTGGCCTCCATCCGTACCCGGCCCGACAGCCGTCGGCATATCGTTTCGGCCTGGAACCCGGCCGAGGTGGACGAGATGGCGCTGCCGCCCTGCCACTGCCTCTTCCAGTTCTACGTCGCCAATGGAAAGCTGAGCTGCCAGCTCTACCAGCGCTCGGCAGACACCTTCCTGGGCGTGCCGTTCAACATCGCCTCCTATGCCCTGCTGACCCATATGATGGCGCAGGTGACGGGGCTGGGCGTGGGCGATTTCGTCCACTCCTTCGGCGACGTGCATCTTTACGCCAATCATTTTGAGCAGGCCCGCCTGCAACTGACCCGCGAGCCCAGGCCGCTGCCGACGCTCAGGATCAATCCGGAGGTGAAGCGGCTGGAGGATTTCACCTTCGAGGATTTTGCCTTCGAGGGCTACGATCCGCACCCGCATATAAAGGCGGCGGTGTCGGTGTGATCGGCTGATTCAGCTCCGGGGCGGGCGATAGGAGGACGTAATGAGGTTTTTCTGCATTGCCGGCCTACTGCTTGCTGCCGCGCCTGTTCTGGCCAATGACACCTCGGCGGTCATTACCACTGGCGGGCTCGAATTTGTCGCCAATTGGGACATCAAGATGGAAAGCGAGGAGCTTTTCATCTCGCGCGAGGAAATTCGCGTCGTCTACCAGTTCCGCAATACCAGCGACACCGACCAGAATATTCTGATCGCCTTCCCCATGCCCGATATCGTGCCGGATTTCTTCTCGCCGGTGGCGTTCCCCTCGGGGCCGGACGACAATCTCTTCGAGTTCGAGACATTGTTCAACGGCGCCCCGGTCGAGGCGACGCTGCACGAATACGCCTTTGCGGTTGGAGTCGACCGCAGTGACATGCTGCGCGAACTCGGCCTGCCGCTGGTGCCGATTTCGGACAGGGCCAGCACCGCGACCGACGGGCTGGATGAGCAGACCATTGCGCAATTGCTGCATCTGGGCCTGGTGACGCCGGACGAATTTGACGCCGGCGAGGGCTGGGAAACCTATTACTGGCCCGCCTGGACCTATCGCGCCACTTATACCTGGGAGGGCAATTTCCCCGCCGGGGAAACCGTGACGGTGGAGCACCGCTACAAGCCCAGCGTCGGCGGCACGGTGGGCGTTTCCTTCCTCGGCGAGCCCTATGAGGATTATGACCCGGCGGCGGACTACAAGCGCAAATACTGCACCGACGAGGCGTTCCTCTCGGCGGTGCGCAAGACGCTTGAAAGCCCTGACGAACCGTGGACGGCGCCGTTCTATGAGCAGTGGATTTCCTATATTTTGACCACGGGCGGCAATTGGGGCGGCACCATCGATCGCTTCCGGCTGGTCGTGGACAAGGGAAGCCCGGATAACCTCGTTTCTTTCTGCGGCGAGGGCGTCAAGAAAATCGGGCCTACCACCTTCGAGATGGTGCAGGAGGATTTCTGGCCCGAAAAGGAGCTGGAAATCCTGATCCTGGAGCGGCATGAGGATTTCTGAGCCGCGCCGCGCAATCGTTCAATTTTCGAGTGTCCATGACTGTTTCCGCTTCCCTCGTCATCCGGCCTGCCCGGGCCGGTGACGCCACCCTGATCGCCGATTTCATCATCGCGCTGGCCGAATATGAAAAGCTGACCCATGAGGCCAGGGCGACTCCTGCCGATATCGCGCGCGATCTGTTCGGGCCCGATCCCAAGGTGTTTTGCGAGATCGCCGAATGGGCGGGCCAGCCGGTGGGCTTTGCCCTCTGGTTCTACACCTATTCCACCTTTCAGGGACGACACGGCATCTGGCTCGAAGACCTTTATGTCGACCCCGCCCAGCGCGGCAAGGGCATCGGCAAGGCGCTGCTGCGTCACCTGGCGAAACGCTGCGCGCGCGAGGGGCTGGGGCGTTTCGAATGGTGGGTGCTGGACTGGAACGAGCCCTCGATCGACTTCTACAAGGCTCAGGGCGGCATCATGCAGGACGAATGGACCAAGGTGCGCCTCCAGGGCGAGGCGCTGGCAAGGCTGGGGGCATGAG
>NZ_JAUCDN010000173.1:0-7199 GCF_034675085.1 Devosia sp. | reverse complement strand
GGCGTTCGAGTTGCAGGCGGCGCAGCAGGTCCAGAATCTGGGCCTGCACGGTCACGTCGAGCGCCGTGGTGGGCTCGTCGGCGATGAGAAAGCCGGGTTCGAGCGCGATGGCCATGGCGATCATCACGCGCTGGCGCATGCCGCCCGAAAGCTGGTGGGGAAAGTCGCGGGCCCGCGCCGCCGCATCGGGCAGGCCGACGCTGGCCAGCAGGTCCACCGCTCGGGTCCGCGCCTCGGCGCGCCCCATGCCGCGATGGGTGCGGAACAGTTCGGCCCCCTGCCAGCCCACCGTATAGACCGGGTTGAGCGCGGTCGGGGCATCCTGGTGCACCATGGCCATTTGCGGCCCGCGCAATTCGCGCCGCTCCGCATCGGACAGCGCCAGCAGGTTGGCGCCGCGAAAGCGGATGCTGCCGCTGGTGATGCGGCCGGCACGCGGCAGGATGCCCATGACCGCCATGGCGGTCATGCTCTTGCCGGCGCCGGATTCGCCCATGACGGCGAGGATTTCGCCGGCGGCCACCGAAAAGGACACCCCTTCGAGGATGGGGACCGCCTGCTTGCCGCTGCCGATGCTCACCGACAGGTCTTCGATCTGCAAGAGCGGAACGATGGGTTCAGGGGCTGGATGTGACATGGGACCTCACCGCGACCGGGGATCGAAGGCGCGCCGCACCGCTTCGCCCAGCAGCACCAGGGCCAGCACGGTGACGATCAGGAACAGGCTGGGAAAGACCAGCATATGGGGGGCGCTGGACAGATAGGGCTGCGCGTCGCTGATCGCCGTGCCCCAGGAAATCACCGGCGCCTGCAGGCCCAGCCCGAGATAGGACAGCGTCGCCTCGGTGCCGACATAGCCGCCCAGCGACAGGGTGGCCATGACCAGCAGCGGCGCCATGGAATTGGGCAGCACGTGGCGAATGGCGATCCAGCCATTGCCGGCGCCGGCGGCGCGGGCGGCGCGGACATATTCGGCCTGCTTGGTCTGCAATACGCTGGCCCGCATCAGCCGGGCCTCGGTGGCCCAGCCCAGGATGGACAGCACCAGCGCCAGCCGCACGATGGGCCAGACCATGCCGCTATCCTGGGCCGAGCCGAGCGTGGCCAGGATGACGATGGCGCCGAGCAGGGTGGGCAGGCCGAGCACGACATCGGTGACCCGCGAGAGCACGGCATCGGTCGAGCCACCGTAAAAACCGGCGATCAGCCCGACGATGCCGCCGATCAGCGTGCTGCCGATGGTGGCGAGGAACGACACCGAAAGCGAAGCGCTGGCGCCGTGAATGGTGCGCGAGAATACATCGCATCCCTGGATGTCGAAGCCGAACCAATGGCCCGGCTCGGGCGGCTTGCGCGCCTTCATCAGGTCGCAATAACGCGGATCGACCGAGCTGAACAGCTGTGGCGCGAAGGCCATGACGAAGAGCACGGCCAGGATGGCCAGCGCCACCCAGACCATGGGCGAGCGGGCCAGCAGGGCCAGCGCCTCGCCGGTCAGCGAGCGGTCTTTTTCATTTACGGAGGGGCTGGTCGCCAGGATGGTTTCAGTCATAGCGGATCCTTGGGTCGAGGGCCGCATAGGCGATGTCGACGAGCAGGTTGATGACGAGATAGGTGACGACGATCACGGTGACGGCGCCGACAATGGTCACGCCGTCATGGCTGCGGATCGAGCGCACGATGAGCCCGCCGACACCCTGGATATTGAACACGCTTTCGGTGACCACGGCGCCGGCCATCAGCCCGCCGATATCCTTGCCG
This sequence comes from Devosia sp., assembly GCF_034675085.1. Lineage (GTDB taxonomy): Bacteria > Pseudomonadota > Alphaproteobacteria > Rhizobiales > Devosiaceae > Devosia. The sequence continues at coordinate 5,438 of NZ_JAUCDN010000173.1, read as the reverse complement.
ATATAGGTCACAACGGGGATGAGGCTGTTGCGCAGCACATGGATGCCGACAATGCGCGAGGGCCTGAGGCCCTTGGTATGGGCCGTGCGGACATAGTCGCTTTCCAGGCTTTCCAGCACCGCCGTGCGGGTCAGCCGCGACAGCGTCACCTGGTGGCCCAGCGCCAGCACGATGGCCGGCAGCAGCAATTGATAGAGGCTGGACGGATCGTTGACCGTCACCGGGAACCAGCCGAGCCGCACCCCGAAGATGAGCTGGGCCAGATTGGCGATGACGAAGCCGGGAAAGGCGATGATCACCAGGCCCAGCAGCAGATTGCCGGTATCGAACCCCTTTCCGGGGCGCAGCGCCGAGGCGATGCCGATGGCCACGCCGAACAGCACCTCGATGGTCACGGCCAGAAGCGCCAGGCGGATGGTGGCGGGGAAGGCGGCCATCAACTGCTCGCTGACCTGCCGGCCGGTAAACGAGGTGCCCAGGTCGCCCCGGACCAGGTCGGCGACATAATAGCCGTAGCGGACCACCAGGGGCTGATCGAGATGGAATTGCTCGGTGGCCAGCGCCACATAGGCTTCCGGGCATTCCCGGTCGCCACATTTGCCCGCCAGCGGGTCGCCGGGCATGCCCCAGGCGAGGCAGAAGACGATGAAGGTGGTGCCGAGCAGAACGGGCAGGAACTGCATCAACCGGCGTATGATATAGCCTGTCATTTGTGCTCAATCACCTCTTGTTTGCGCCTTAGAGCGCGAAGCCGGCGGCCCCTTGGGACATGGGCCGCCGGCTTCTCGATTTGAGCGGGGCCCTAGTTCAGGACCACGCTCGCATAGTCGACGCGGCCATTGGAGCGCACGGCGAGGTCGTCGATCCTGGCGGAATGCCCGATCGTGGTGGAGGGGTTCCACAGCGGAATGCGCGGCAGGTCGTTGGCCAGCAGGGCCTCGGCTTCCTGATAGGTCCTGACCGCCTCGTCATGGGGCTGGGTATCGGCCTTGGCGATCAGCGCATCGAATGCGGGGTTGGTATAGGAGCCGCGATTCGACGATCCCTTGCTCGAATAGATCGGCACGATGGCGTTGTCGATCGAGGGGTAATCCATGGTCCAGTTGGCCGGGAAGGGGCCGGTTGCCTCGCCCGAGCGGGTGAGCGAGCGGAAGGAGGCATTGTCGGCCAGGGCCGAGGTCAGGCACTCGATGCCCAGCGTGTTGCGGATGCTGTTGCAGATCGCTTCCATGGCCGGCTTGTCGCTGGAATCGCCGGCATAGAAGATCTTGATATCGCCTTCATAGCCGCCGGCTGCGGCCAGCAATTCCTTGGCCTTTTCGGGATTGTAGGTGCAGAACTCGCCGCAGGCGCCGGCCTGGTAGCCGTCGACCCCGGGCGGAACCCAGCCGGTGGCCGCGCGGCCGACACCGCTGAAGATCACATCGATGATGGTCTGGCGATCGATGGCCATGGAGATGGCCTGCCGTATTTCCGACTTGGCCAATTGCGGGTTGGCATCGCCCCAGGGCATGCCCAGGCCACGGATCGAGGCCTGGGGCTGCACCACGACGCGACCGTCGAGCTCACGTTCCCACTGCCCGTCGACCAGCTTGGACTGCGGAATATTCGACATCAGGTCGAGATTGCCGGCGATCAGGTCGTTATAGGCCGCTTCGCCGCTGGTATAGATGCGCATGTCGATGCCGGCGATGCTGGGCTTGTGTGCGCCGATATAGTCGGCGAAGGCCGTCAGCTTGTAGCCGGTGTCGGGCGAGCCTGTTTCCAGGCTGAAGGGCCCGGCGCCGACCGGATGCCGGCCAAAGGCCGCCGGATCGTCGTAGAAGGAGGCCGGCAGCGGCGCGAAGGCCTTGTAGGTCAGCTGCGCGGTGAAGCCCGGAACCGGCCCCTTGAGGGTGATGCGGAACTGGTGGTCGCCGAGGATTTCGAGGCCGCTCATGGTCTGGGCGGTGGGCTCGGGCGCCTTGCCGCCATCGGCGGCCTTTGGGTTGAGATCGGCATAGCCGACAATGCTGGAGAACCAGTTGTTGGTGGCCTGGCCGTTGGGGGCATAGGCGGCCCAGTTCCAGGCATCCACGAAGCTGGCGGCGGTCACCTCGCTGCCGTCATGGAACTTCCAGCCCTGCTTGAGGGTGACGGTCCAGACGGTGTTGTCATCGGTCTCGATGCTTTCGGCGATGTCGTTGATGACCGCGCCGGTCGCGGTGTCGGTGGTCACCAGCCCGGCCATGATCGGATCGAGCACGTCCGAGCCGCAGGACTCGGTGGTATTGGTGGGGATAAGCGGCGCCGCCGGGGCGCAGGCGGTCACCGAGATCCAGCCTTCCGGCAGCGGCTGGGCCAGCAGCGGCGCGGTGCCGGCTGCGGCCGTCATCAGGATGGCGGCCGAGATGGAGGCCAGCCATTTATGCTCATGCTTCATTCGATACTCTCCCTTGGGTGATGGCAGTGCTGCCGGGCTGGGCCCCGGCGGCTTGTGCGATGCGCTCCAGGGCGCGGATGACGAGCGGGTCGCCCTCCAGCTCCTGGCGCCATTGCTCCAGGCTCGGCCAGAGGATTTCCTCGGGAACGACGCCGTGGTTTTCGTAGAGATCTCCGCCGACCATGCCGCTGGCCATGGTGGAAATCTGGATGGTAGTAAGGCTGCCCGGCAGCACGGTGCGGCGGGCGAAGCCGCTGCCGCCGGCCGTGGGCGTACCCAGCAGCACGACGCCGGGAATGGCCGCAAGCGACGAGGCGAAGATGTCCGACGCGCTGTAATTGCGGATATTGGTGAGCACCACGACCGGGCAGCGCAATTGCAAGTCGCCCTGCTCGGGCAGGCGTTCGAGCATCAGCAGGTTGAGCGGGCCGAAGCGCGCATCTTCCGGGTCGGGCCATTCCGGCACGTGGCGGGCCTCGAAGGCGGCGGCGGCGGCCTTTGCCGCCGGGCTCCAGCCGGCCCAGTTCCATGGCCGCATGTAGCGGCCCTGCAAAACCTCCTCGACATTGGCCGGATCGACGCCCGGATCGCGGCGCAGCCGCGCCCAGGAAGAGACCACGGCCTGGTCCGGCGCCAGCAGATAGCCGGCGACCGCGCGCAGCAGGTCGCGGCTGCCGCCGCCATTGTCGCGAATATCGATGACGAGGCCCTTGGCAGGCGCGAAACGGCGCATGGCCGCATGCGCCTCGGCCAGGGCGGCAGCGTCCGAGGTCATCTGCCCGCGCAGGGCCAGATAGCCGACATTTCCCGCCAGCCAGCGGCTGTCCACCGGCTTGACCGGCGCCCTGGGGTCGGTGGCGGTCAGGTCGAGCCAATGCTCGGTGCGCGCCATGCCGGAAGCGTCGCCCAGCGTCACCGCAATGCGCGGCCCGTCCAGCGCGGCGCCCACCAGCGGCGCCACGGCGCCGACCCGCCGCAAGTCGCGCGCCATCCAGTTCCGGCGCATCGCCACGGTTCCGCGCGGCACGGCGCGGCGCGCGGCCCGCATCCATTCGCGGATGGGCACGCCACCCATGGCGATGATGAAGGGGTGATCGGCGTCGAACAGCGCGCTCCGGTCAAGGCTGACCGCTATGGGCGCCTCGTCGACCCAGTCGATCTGCACCGGCAGCACACCCCGGCGCAGCAGGTCTGCATCGGCCGAATCGACGCGGGTATGGCCATCGCCAAGCAGCACCATCAGGTCGCGCAACCGCTCGACATGCTCCATGCGGCTGGCGGGCGGGGCGGCGCGCAGGGCGTGCAGCCGGTGCTGCCATTCGCCCGGCACGTGATCCCAATAGGAAAAGTCGCGGCGCACCAGGCGTTCGAGCACAGCCAGGTCGAGCCCGATCCGGGCCGCGTCCAGCGGCTCGGTGGGCGCCGCCAGATGGGCGAAATCGGCAAGCGCCGCCTCTGCTCCGGCCATCTCGACTTCGGGATCGTCCAGCAGGAAATAATGAATGGAGGTGACCAGGTTCTGGGCGCTGGCCACGACGGTCAGCTCAGCCATGCCGGCCCGCGCAATACGGTATTCGCCCGTTGCCGGCAGGCCGGCGGCCGCGGCGACGGCGCCGAATTCGGCGACCAGCATGCGCTGCCAGTCGCGCCGGCCGAGCATCACCGCCTGCTCCACCAACCGCTCGGCGGAAACGCCATCGACCGCCAGCAGCGGCGCCCAGCTCCCGTCCAGGAATACCTGCGGCAGGGGGGAGTGGTTCCAGCGCCAGGCAGCGACGGGCGAGGTGGGGGCGCTTGAGGGCGTCACGCCGCCCAGAGGCAGCAATTGCCGCACGGGGACTGCAATCGTCTCAAAGGGATTGATCGTCACGCGAAACGTCCTTTTCCGCCCAAACCGCTTCCTTTCCCGCTTCATCCGCCTTGTGCCTTCAGCCCCGCTTCGGCGATCCGGCGTCTTGGGCTTTGCTCCGATCGTCATGAACCCGCCATCTCTGGCGGTTCACTTGCGGATACTTGTCGTCTTGTATACATTGCTGTGAATGAGGACAAGATGCGTTCTGGGGAAAACCGTGATAGTGGCGGATAGAACGTCCGCACCTCGCCCACGGATGCTGTCGTGGAACGCTTTTTTCTGTGAAGCTGCGGAAAAATCGGAGAAAAATGGCGGCAGAAGGGCAATCCGGCCTCTTATGCTCGCTGCCCCGGCGCGATACGCAAACGATATTGGCATGGCCGGCGCAAGGTCTCGGCCCCTGACTTAGAGTGCTTTTGATGGACATTCGCCCGCCGACCTACGTTCCCAGCTATGAAAGCGCCAATCGCGCCGTGCCGCTGTTCGACCGCTTCATCGCCTGGGTCTGCGATCCGGCCCGCGCCGACGGCATGTTCGTCACCGAGCAGGAGTTGACCAGCCTGCTCGATATCAGCCGCACGCCGATGCGCGAGGTCCTGCATCAGGCCCAGATGATCGGCCTGATCCGCCGCGAGCCCAACCGGTCGATTGAAATTCCGCCCTTGAGCGTGCCGGACAAGGAGCAGCTTTCCATCACCCGCGAGCATTTGGAGGCGCTCATTGCCATGAACGTCGCCGAGCGCGTGGCCCGGGGCGAAATCTCCATCGAGCCGCTCGACAAGATCCATCGCCGCATCCGGGCGCTGGCGCAGGTAGGCGATATCGAGCTGCAATTGGAGGCAGGCCTGCAATTTCACGCCCGCATGCGCGTCCTGTCGGGCAATGCGGTCGCCGCGAGATTGCTGGACCAGTTGATGATCAATCTCGAACGCTACCGGCAACTGGCCTCGGGCAGCCCGGTCCGTGGCATGGAGATCGTCGGCGAACACGAATTGATCCTTGAGGCCCTGATGGCGGGCCGGGCCGAGGAGGCCGCACAGGCCGCACGCGCCCATATCGAGCATGCCCGTCTGCTCTATCGCCGCGTGCTCGCCGAACGCGCCGCCCCGGCCCGGACCGACGACACCACCCGGGCGCAAGAGGCCTGATCCCGCCGCCGACCCG
>NZ_JAUCDN010000172.1:0-7222 GCF_034675085.1 Devosia sp. | reverse complement strand
CGCAGGGGCGGGTGTTCATGCCGCCCATCGACGATCCGTTCCGCGCCGTCGAGGCTGCCGTGGCCGCCTGTCCGCTGGGCGAGCAGGCCGACGCCATCATTGTCGATTTCCACACCGAGGCGACCTCCGAGATTCAGGCCATGGGGCAGTTTCTCGACGGGCGGGTGAGCCTGGTGGTGGGCACCCACACCCATATTCCCACCGCCGACCACCGTGTGCTGCGCGGGGGCACGGCGCTGATGGCCGATGCCGGCATGTGCGGAGATTTCGATTCCATCATCGGCACCGAGACCGAGGAGCCGCTCAACCGCTTCCTCACCGGCATTCCCAATGGCCGCTTCACCCCGGCCGAGGGCGAGGCGACGCTGTGCGGCGTGGCGGTGGAGACCGATCCGCGCACCGGGCTGGCGCTGCGGGTCATGCCGCTGCGGCTGGGGGGAAGCCTGAGCCAGGCCGAGCCCGATTTCGGCTGAGCCCCGGGGCCGATCCTGCCCCTGAGAGGCCGGGCGCTTTATTTTTGCCGATCCAGCCCCTATAAGCGGGCCGATTTTACAGTTCCCATCTTTGAGGTCCTGAATGGCCGGCCATTCCCACGCCAAGAACATCATGCACCGCAAGGGCAAGTCGGATGCGGCGCGCTCCAAGGTCTTTTCCAAGCTCGCGCGCGAAATCACCGTTGCCGCCAAGCTCGGCATGCCCGATCCCGCCTTCAATGCCCGGCTGCGCCTGGCGGTGACCAATGCGCGCGCCCAGTCCATGCCCAAGGACAATATCGACCGCGCCATCAAGAAGGCCATGGGCGGCGAGGGCGAGAATTACGACGAGATCCGCTATGAGGGCTATGGCCCGGGCGGGGTCGCCATCATCGTCGAGACGCTGACCGACAACCGCAACCGCACCGCCTCCAATGTCCGCTCCTATTTCTCCAAGAATGGCGGGGCGATGGGGGAAACCAATTCGGTCGGCTTCATGTTCGACAAGGTGGGCGAGATCACCTATCCGCTTTCGGCCGGCTCTGAAGACCATATAATGGAAGCCGCCATCGAGGCCGGCGCCGACGACGTGGAAACCGCCGAGGACGGCCACTACATCACCACCAGCTTCGAGGCCATGGTCGACGTGGCCGCGGCGCTGGAAAAGGTGCTGGGTGAGGCTGAAGCGGTCAAGGCGATCTGGAAGCCGCAGACCTCCACCGTCATCGACGCCGAAAAGGGCGCGACGCTGATGAAGCTCATCGCCACGCTGGAAGAAGATGATGACGTGCAGAACGTCTATTCCAATTTCGAGATGAGCGACGAAGACGCGGCCAAGCTCGAAGGCTGAGTCGCCAATTTTCGGGAAATATAGTGAGGGTGGCGGCGACGCCGCCCTTTTTCATGCCTGCTCGAGCGGGTGCGTCAAGCGGCCTCTCCCATGACCACGCAGTCGCGGCCGGCATGCTTGGCTTCATAAAGCTGCTGGTCGGCCTGGCGATAGACGGCGCTGAAGCTGTCATGCCCGGCGCAGTCGGCGCCGCCGATGCTCACCGAAAGCGGATAGGGCTCGCCTTCGGGCGCGAAGACGATGTCGGCCACGGCGCGGCGGATGCGCTCGGCGGCCCGGTCGGCCTTGTCGGCCTCCACATGATTGAGAAAGACGCCGAATTCCTCGCCCCCCAGCCGGCCCACCAGGTCGCGCGAGCTTGTGGCGTGGCGGATGGCGGCGGCGATGCGTTGCAGCGCCTCGTCGCCGCATTGGTGGCCGAAGCGGTCGTTGACGCGCTTGAATTCGTCGGCATCCACCACCAGCAGCACGCCCTTGTCGGTTTTCTGCCGGGCGGCCAGCAGGTCGGTCACCTGCCGGGTGAAGGCGCCGCGATTGAGGCAGCCGGTCAGCCAGTCGGTGGTGGCCATCAATTCGAGCTGGCGGTTGCTGTGCTGCAACTGTTCGTGCTTGAGAATGAGGAAAAAGATAGTCGGCCCGCCCACGGCGGTGGGCAGCAGCACGGCCACGAGAAGCCCCTGCAGATTGACCCCCGAAGAGAGCGCGCTCATCAGCAGATTTGTCAGCACCGCCGACAGCAGCGCCGAAATCGACACCACCAGCGCGGTGATTGCATAGACCCGCTTCCAGGCCTGCCTGGTCAATCTGGTGTCCGGTGGTGTCATTGCGTGCCCCTGCGTTCCGGGCTGGACCCTAGGAGCGCACACTTAAGATGGAGTTGGCAAAACCCATGAAATTTTATCCATCCCGGGTTTTCCACCGGCCGTGTTGCCGATTTGTTCACATTGGCCTTGGTAGGCTGTGCGGCATTCACTAAGGATGAAGCATGCAAAGCGCCACGCGAATCATCGGCATCGACCCCGGCCTGCGCCGCTGCGGCTGGGGAATCATCGAAAGCGCGGGAAACCGGCTGAGCTTCATTGCCGTCGGCACGGTGACCCCGCCGGTCTCGGCGCCGCTGGCCGAGCGGCTGGCCGCGCTGTTCCGGGAATTGAGCGCGGTGATCGAGCGCTTCGCCCCCGCCGAGGCGGCGGTGGAGGAAACCTTCGTCAATGCCGGGGTGCGCTCGGCGCTGCTTTTGGGGCAGGCGCGGGGCATCGCCATGCTGGCGCCTGCGGCGCGGGGCCTGCCGGTTGCCGAATATGCGGCGAATCTGGTCAAGAAATCGGTGGTGGGCACGGGCCATGCGGAAAAGGGACAGGTTCAGCTCATGGTCAAGACGCTGATGCCGGCGGCTGATTTCAAGGGGGCCGACGCCGCCGACGCCTTGGCCATCGCCATTTGTCATGCCCATCACCGCGTCGCCAACCAGCGGCTGAGGGCGTCGGCATGATCGGCAAGCTCAAGGGGCTGGTGGACAGTTTCGGCGAGGATAGCGTGCTGATCGATTGCGGCGGGGTGTGCTACCAGGCCCATTGCTCGGCGCGCACGCTCCAGGCGCTGCCGCGTGTCGGCGAAGCGGCGGTGGTCTTCATCGAGACCATCGTGCGCGAGGACATGATCCGGCTCTACGGCTTTGCCAGCGAGGCGGAAAAAAGCTGGTTCAATCTGCTCATGACCGTGCAGGGCGTGGGCGCGCGGGTGGCGCTCGCCATCCTTTCGGCGCTGTCGCCATCCGAGCTGGCCAGCGCCATCGCCTTGCAGGACAAGGCCATGATGGGCCGCGCCAATGGCGTGGGGCCCAAGCTGGCCACCCGGCTGGTCACCGAGCTCAAGGGCAAGGTGCCCGCCGCGCCGGGGATCGACGCCGGAACCCTGGGGCTGCAACAGGCCCTGGGCGAAGGGGTGGCGGGGGGCGCGGTTTCCGATGCCGTCTCGGCGCTGACCAATCTGGGCTATTCGGGCGCCCAGGCCTCGGCGGCGCTGGCGCGCGTCGTGGCGCGGGAAGGGGATGGGGTGGCTACCGAAAAGCTCATCCGCCTGGGCCTGCGGGAATTGAGCCAGGCGTGATCTTTACGCCATAAGACAGGGTGATGGGTTCCGTCCGGCCGATGCCGGCCGGGCAAGGACAATGGAAAAAGACGCTTGACCGATCTTACCTCACCCTCCGCCGGGCGCGACGATCCGCTCGATGTCTCGCTGCGCCCCTCCGGCTTTGCCGATTTCGTCGGGCAGGCCGATGCGCGGGCCAATCTGGAAGTGTTCATCCAGGCCGCCAGAACGCGCGGCGCGGCGCTCGATCATGTGCTCTTTGTCGGCCCGCCGGGGCTGGGCAAGACCACTTTGGCCCAGATCATCGCCAAGGAGCTGGGCGTGGGCTTTCGCGCCACCTCCGGCCCGGTGATCGCCAAGGCGGGTGACCTGGCGGCGCTGCTGACCAATCTCGAAGAGCGCGACGTGCTCTTCATCGACGAGATCCACCGCCTCAACCCGGCCGTCGAGGAAATGCTCTATCCGGCCATGGAGGATTTCCAGCTCGACCTCATCATCGGAGAGGGGCCGGCGGCGCGCTCGGTGCGCATCGATCTGGCGCGGTTCACGCTGGTGGGCGCGACGACGCGGGCGGGGCTGCTGACCACGCCGCTGCGCGACCGCTTCGGCATTCCGGTGCGGCTCAATTTCTATACGCCCGAGGAACTGGTGCAGATCGTGACGCGCGGAGCCCGGCTGATGGGCACGCCGATGTCGCCCGATGGGGCGATGGAGATCGCGCGCCGCTCGCGCGGGACGCCGCGCATCGCCGGGCGCCTGCTGCGCCGGGTCACCGATTTCGCCCTGGTGGAAGGGGCCAGCCAGATCGACCGCAAATTGGCCGACATGGCGCTGCTGCGGCTCGATGTCGATGCGCGCGGGCTCGACCAGCTCGACCGGCGCTATCTCACCACCATTGCCGATTTCTACAATGGCGGCCCGGTGGGCATCGAGACCATCGCGGCGGCCCTGAGCGAGCCGCGCGACGCCATCGAGGAGATCGTCGAGCCCTATCTGATCCAGCAGGGCTTCATCCAGCGTACGCCGCGCGGTCGCATGCTCACCGGCATCGCCTTCCAGCATCTGGGACGCGTGGTGCCGCAGGGCTTTGTCGGACTGCAACAGAGCCTCTTCGAGGAGCCTGAGGAATGAGCCGCCAGATCATCAGCTTTCCCGTCGGCGGACAGCGTTTCAATTTTCGCGTCGCCGCCATCATCCTCGTCGAAAACCATGTGCTGGTCTGCCGCGAGGATGACGATGCCTATGTCATGCTGCCCGGCGGGCGCGTGGAGCTGGGCGAGCCCAGCGCCTTCAGCCTCGAACGGGAAATCGCCGAGGAACTGGCCCTGCCGGCCGAGCTTGGCCCGCTCCTGGCCACCTCGGAAAGTTTCTACCGCCGCCAGGGCGAGGATTTTCACGAGATCGGCTTTTTCTATGCGCTGAGCCTGCCCGGCCAGGCGCCGGACGGGCGCTCGCCCTGGCTCAAGCGGCGCGACGAGGGGCACGACCTCTATTTCGACTGGCTGCCGCTGGCCGGCGACGCGCTTGAAAAGGCCAATCTGCTGCCGCGCTGGCTCCCCGATTTCCTGCGCGATCCGCCCGCCGTCCCGGCCCATGTCGTTTACGACGAGCGGCCGGCATGACCCCGCATCGCCTTGCTGTGCGCATCTATTACGAGGACACCGATTTTTCGGGCAATGTCTATCACGCGGCCTATCTGAAATTCTTCGAGCGCGGGCGCACCGAGTTCCTGCGCGACCTGGGCATCCATCATTCCGAGTTGATGGCCGAGGGGCTGGCCTTCGCCGTGCGGCGAATGACCATCGATTTTGTCGCCCCCGCCCATATCGACGATCTGCTCACCGTGACCACGCAAGTGGTCAAGGTAGGCGGGGCGCGGCTGCTACTGGCGCAGGTTATTTCGCGCGGTGACGCGGTGCTCACCCGCGCCGAGGTGGAGGTGGCCGCCATCCGCACCAGTGGCGGGCCGGCGCGCCTGCCCGGAGCGCTGCGCGCCCTGCTGGGCGGCTGAGCACGCCCCGACTCTCTTTTTTAACCAGTTCTTGACCATAATTGCGGCAAAGGGGCCGATGGTCCGCGCGTCAGGTCGAAAGGCCCGGCATTGCGGGGCATTTCTCTTAATTTTGACAGATTTCGACCCCATCGCCTGATGCCTGAGGGTCGGTTGAGCGAACCGGGCCGAGAAGGATCACATAATGGAAGCCATGGACGCTGTCGGGGCGGTCGCCCCACACGCCGATTTCTCCATCTGGGGGCTATTCTGGGCCGCCGACTGGGTCGTCAAGCTGGTCATGCTGGGCCTTTTGGCCGCCTCGGTCTGGTCATGGGCCATCATCATCGACAAGACCATCGCCTATCGGCGCCTCAAGGCCGAAATGAACCGGTTCGAACGCACCTTCTGGTCGGGCCAGTCGCTCGAAGAGCTTTACCAGCAGCAGGCCGAGCACGCCTCGGGAGGGCTGGGCGCGGTGTTCGTCGCCGCCATGAAGGAATGGAAGCGCAGCCACGAGCAGAACGCGGCCAGCTTCGTGGGCATGCAGCAGCGTCTCGACAAGGTGCTGGACGTGGCCATAGCGCGCGAAAGCGAGAACCTGGAAAAGCGCCTGGGGTTCCTGGCCACGGTCGGCGCGTCCGGGCCCTTTATCGGCCTTTTTGGCACGGTGTGGGGCATCATGAACGCCTTCACCAATATCGCTTCGTCCTCCTCCACCAATCTGGCCGTGGTGGCCGGGCCCATCGCCGAGGCGCTGTTCGCCACCGCCATTGGCCTGGTCGCGGCCATTCCGGCGGTGATTTTCTACAACAAGCTCAGCGCCGACGCGGCCAAGATGACCGGGCGGCTGGAGGGCTTTGCCGATGAATTCTCCACCATTCTGAGCCGCCAGCTCGAAGCGCGGAGCCGCTAGATGGGGATGGGTGTGAGCGCGGGCGGAGCCGGCGGCGGAGGCCGTCGCCGCCGCCGCAAGAGCCGGGCGGTGATGAGCGAGATCAACGTGACGCCCATGGTGGACGTCATGCTGGTGCTGCTCATCATCTTCATGGTGGCCGCTCCGATGATGACGGCGGGCGTGCCCATCGACCTGCCCAAGACGGCGGCCAATGAAATGCCGAGCCAGACCCAGCCGATCACCGTGGCGGTGACCCCGGAAGGCACGATCTATGTCGACCAGACCCCGGTGGGCGAGGCCGAGCTGGTCAGCACCGTCACCGCCATGGCCGTCAACGGCACCGAGGACCGCATCTTCCTGCGCGGCGATACCACCGCAAATTACGGCACGGTGATGCGCGTCATGGGCATTCTCTCGGCGGCGGGCTTTACCAAGATCGGGCTCATCACCGAGCGGGAACCGGGCTAGTCCAGTGCGCACAGGCCTCGCGGTTTCGGTTGTCGCTCATATCGTTGTGCTGACGATCGGTCTCATTCATCTGGGGCTGACCGAACCGATGACGCCCGTGGTCGAATCCATTTCCGTGGACCTCGTGCCCATCGAGGAATATTCCAATATCCGCGCCGGGCAGCTCACCAGCCAGATCGTGGAGACCGAAACCCCCTCCATCGTCGAGGACGACCAACCCGCCGAGCTGGCCCAGCCCACCGGCAATACCGAGCAGGACCAGGTGACGCCCTCGCCGGCGGATATTCCCACGCCCGCCCCGGTCACCAATACCGCCCCGGCTCCGGAAGCGGTGCCCGAGCCGGAGCCTGAACCGGTCCCCGAGCCGGAACCGGCTCCCCAGCCCGCGCCGGAGCCTGAGCCGCAGCCCGAGCCCGTGCCCGAGCCCGAGCCGGCGCCGCGCGTCCCGCCCG
>NZ_JAUCDN010000171.1:0-7224 GCF_034675085.1 Devosia sp. | reverse complement strand
GCGCCGGCGTCCGGCTTTTCGGCATCAACCAGGCGGACGCGCCCGAAAATGCCCGCGCCTTCCTGGCGGAGCTGGGCAATCCCTATGACGCGGTGGGCGCTGATCCCAATCGCCGCGCCTCCATCGACTGGGGCGTCTATGGCGTGCCCGAAACCTTCATCGTCGATGCGAAAGGCGTCATCACCTTCAAGCATGTGGGGCCGATGACCAAGGCGGACATCGAGGCTTCCATTCTGCCCGCAATCGCCGACGCCCGCCGCTAAGGCATGCCTGCCGAAAGTAGGCACCGGTTTCGGCAGACATGCTTTAGGCGATCACTTTTTGCCCTGGGAAAGCGGTTAACGCCAAAGACTTAGAGTTTATTCACCCTTCCATGGGAGGGGAGAAGACACCAGCCGCCGTTCAGCTTCGGTTCAGCCGGTTTCGTGGACCTTGCCGCCAGTTCCCTTGTGCCGGATGCGTACCCCGATGATGACGATCGTGCTGAAATTTGCCCATGACGAAGCCGGCGTGACCCCGGTCGAATACGGGCTGATCGCGGCCATCATCGTGGTGGCGGCCACGGTGGCCGCCTCTGCCGCCGGCTTCAGCCTCAACGACCTCATCGCTCCCTGAGCCTGGCTCAGAAATCGCTGGTGAGCCCCTTGATCTCCCAGTCTCCATAGCGGCCCGGCTCCAGCCCGCCGCGTCCGCCCAACTCCTTGGGGGCGAAGGCCGTGCGCGCATCGATGGCGCTGCGCCGCGCCTCGGCTTCCGCCAGGGCCCGCATGGCCGCCGCACTCAACCCCGCTACCGGCGCCGCCTTTTCAACCTCTTCGCTCATCGTTCCGTCCTCATGACTTTTCGGTCACGTTGCTTGCACATGGCCCCATGCCACACAACATAATCGCGCAGGAACCTGAACCCAAGGGCTCACAATGTTCAATGCGTTTCGCACCTATGTCCTTCTGGCGGCGCTGACGGCGCTGTTCATGACCGTCGGCTATTTCATCGGCGGCACCTCCGGCATGGTCATCGCCTTCGGCTTTGCCGCCGTCACCAATCTCTTAGGCTACTGGAACGCCGACAAGCTGGTGCTGCGCATGCAGAACGCAGTACCGGTGGAGCGCTCGCGCGTGCCCGAGCTCTACGACATGGTCGACATCCTCTCGCGCAAGGCCGGCATTCCCACCCCGGCGGTCTATGTCATCCAGACCGACCAGCCCAATGCCTTCGCCACCGGCCGCAACCCCGAAAATGCCGCCGTAGCGGTCTCGACGGGCCTGCTGCGCCAGCTCCAGACCCATGAGGTCGCCGCCGTCATCGCCCATGAGCTGGCTCACATCCGCAGCCGCGACACGCTGACCATGACCATCACCGCCACCTTTGCCGGCGCCATTTCCGCGCTGGCCCAGTTCGGCCTGTTCTTTGGCGGCGGCAACAACAACCGCGACAATCCCCTGGGCGGCATCGGCGCCCTGCTGATGGTCTTTCTGGCGCCCCTGGCCGCCATGCTGGTGCAGATGGCGGTGAGCCGCACCCGCGAATACGAGGCCGATCGTGACGGCGCCGAGATTTCCGGCGATCCGCTTTCCCTGGCCTCGGCACTGGACAAGATCGCCGGACAAGCCGCGCGCCAGGTCAATGTGGCCGCCGAGCGCAACCCGGCCATGGCCCATATGTATATCGTCAATCCCCTCTCCGGGGCCCGCATGGACAATCTGTTTTCTACCCATCCCGACACCGCCAACCGCATCGAGGCGCTGCGCAGGCTTGCGGCCGAGATGCGTCTGGACGATAAGGGCCGCAAGCCTCAGCCCCGCCCGCGCCCGGTTTCCACCGGCCGCGACATCGGTGGCGGCTGGCGCGTGCCGACGGTCGGGCGCACCGACGAGGATGGCGGACAACGCGGCCCCTGGGGATAGATTGCAAGCGTGACAGACAAGACCGAACCGGCGGGGCTCCGCCTTCGCCTCGCAGCCGCCAAGCGGCTGCGCGCCGTCCTTGCGGGCGAGAATTTCTCGCCCCTCGCCACCGCCGATCTGGCCGATGGCCGCGACCGCGCGCTGGCCAACCGACTCATCACCACGGCGTTGCGCCGCCATGGCCAGCTCAACGTCACCATTGCCGAGCTGCTCGAAAAAGGCCTGCCGCCCCGTTCAGGCAGCTTCGAGGCCGTACTGCGTCTGTCGCTGACGCAATTGGTGTTCCTGCCCGATCTGGGTGCCCATAGCGCGCTGTTTCTCGCCGTCGAGGCGACCAAGCGCGATCCCAAATCGCGCCATCTGAGCGGTTTGATGAACGCCGTGCTGCGCCGGGCCCAGGCCAATTCCGCCCGCTTCGGCATGCTTGACGACGCCCTGCTGCTGCCCATGCCCTTTGCCGACACCTGGCGCCAGGCCTATGGCGATGCCGCTTTGATGGATTTTCCCCGCGCCCTTCTCGAAGGCGCGCCGCTCGACCTGACGCTGCGCGACGACGATCCCGGCCTTGCCGAGGCGCTGGGCGGCGAGCTGGTGATGGCCGATACGCTGCGCCTCGAACAGCGCGACCGGCCCGTCGATGCCTTGCCCTTCTACAACGAGGGGCGCTGGTGGGTGCAGGACGCCGCCGCCGCCATTCCCGCCCGCCTGATGACGGCGAGGGCCGGCGGACGCATTCTCGACCTTTGCGCCGCGCCGGGTGGCAAGACCGCCCAGCTCGTCAAGGCCGGCTACCGCGTCACCGCGCTCGACAGCGACGCGGCCCGCATGGCCAGGCTCGAGCAAAACCTCGACCGGCTTGGCTACCAAGCTGAAACCGTCATCGCCGACGCCATCGGCTTTACCCCCGACCGGCCCTTTGACGGCGTGCTGCTCGACGCCCCCTGCTCGGCCACCGGCACCTTCCGGCGTCACCCCGAGGTGATCTGGAACCGTACCGCCGCCGATGTCGCCGGGCGGGTGCGCCTCCAGCGCGCCCTCATCACGAATGCCTATCGCTGCCTTGAAGCGGGCGGCATACTTATTTATTGCGTCTGTTCGCTGGAGCCGGCAGAAGGAGAAGAACAGCTCGATTGGGTGCTTAAAACCCTGCCGGGTCTCGAATTCCTGCCGGTGGCCCAGTCCGAATTGCCGGACCTTGCCGCCGCCGTGACCGATCGAGGCGCGGTTCGCACCCATCCCGGCTTGACGCCGGGGGAGGGAGCGGGCGGTATGGACGGATTTTTCGTGGCGCGTTTCCGCCGCCGCTGACCAGGATATTTTGATAGCCCCTCGAAGCGGGGCACCGTTTCGGGGAACAGGATTTTGACGGGGACGCGCGCGGCAGGGATGGCCTTCGCCACGGGGTGGGTGCGGGTGTATTGATGACACCGCCCCTCACCCATGTTCTGCGGCGCCTGGCGCTGATCTGCGCCGACCGCATCGTGACCCTGCCCGTCCTGCGCTGGACCTGGCGGGGCATGGCCGACGACCCCTTCGGCGGGGAAATCGTGGAATTGCGTCCCGCCGACCGCGATGCGGTGCGCGACATGATGGCCGGGCGTTACCTTCTGGCCAGCAAGCTCATCGAAACCGGCGGCGCCTCGCCCTTCAGCCTCGATGTCGACCATGTCGAGTGGTGGCTCAACCTGCACAGCTTCGCCTGGCTGCGCCATTTCCGCGATTTGCGCGACCCCGGCGAGCGACGTTTCGCCCGCATGCTGGTGCTGGACTGGATCGCCCATGAAGGCCAGTTCGAGCACGATAGCTGGACGTTGAGCCTCACCGCACAGCGCGTGCTCAATTGGCTGCGCCATCTGCCGCTGCTGCTCGATGGCGCCACCCCGCAGGAGAGCCGCACCATCCAGCGCCTGCTACGCGCCCAGATCCAGAGCCTCCGGGTCCGCCGCCCCCTGGCCCATGACCCGGCCGAGGCGCTTTTTGCCGCCACGGCGCTGCTCGGCGCCGAATATTGCCAGGAGGGCGAGCGCGCCGATGTGCCCCGCCGCCTCGAACAGCTCAACCTGTTGCTGGCCGCCCAGCTCGACACGTCCGGCCTGCACCGTTCGCGCAATCCGCGCCTGCAATTGCAGCTGCTTTCCGAACTGGTCGGGATGCGCCGCATCGCCGCGACGGTGAATTCGGAAGCCTCGCGCGAGTTGGTCGCCCAGCTCGACCGCATGCATGAAAGCCTCGACGCCCTGACGCTTTCGAGCGGCGAGCCGGCCTATTTCAACGGCTGCGGCCAGCTGCCCCATGACGTGCTGATCGCTATCCAGGCCAATGGCCCCTCAAGGCGGCCCCGCTCCATGCTGCAGGCCGGCTATGGCATATTGCGCCATGGCGAGGCCGTGGTCATCGCCGATTCCGGCGAGCTGCCCCCGCCCGGCTTCGGTGCCGACAGCCACGCCAGCAGCCTTGCCTTCGAATTTTCCCATGGCAGCGAACTGATCGTGGGCAGTTGCGGCCCGGCCCCCGCCGACCTGCCCGAAAGCAGGGCCCTGTTCCGGCGCGGCATCGCCCATTCGGCGCCCACCATCGATTCCGAGGATGCCGTCGGTCGCGCCGCCGGCACGATCGCGCTGGACACCAACGACCATCTGCTCACCCTGGGCACCGATGGTTATGCCAGGCGCTTCGGTATTGGGCTTGAGCGCCGGCTGACACTTTTATCCGAGGGTACGACCCTGGTGGGCCAGGACCGCATGATCGCCCGCGGCGAGCCGTCCGGCCAGCTGGCGCTGCGCTTTCACCTGGCGCCCGGCATATTGGTGCGGCGCAATCGCGGCGAAGGTATCGTGCGTCTGGTGCTGCCCAATGGCGCGGTTTGGAGCTTCTTGTGGGAAGGCGCCAATTTCCACGAGGAGGAAAGCGTGCGCCAGTCTGCTTATATCGGGCTGCACAAGACGCGCCAGCTCGTACTGGATGCGCCGGTGGCGGCCGATGCCGAGATCGCCTGGATTTTTACCCGCGAGCAGGGCTGATCTACTCATCTGGGCGGTTGGCGCGGCGGCGTCTTCGTGCTAGCGAGCCGTCAGGTCACCAGCATCAGATGAGGCATTTCCATGGGCAAGACGGTCACGGTCGGGCGCGCTCTGCTTTCCGTATTCGACAAGTCGGGCATGGCCGAGTTCGCCCGCGGCCTGCATGAGGCCGGCGTGGAGCTGGTGTCCACCGGCGGCACCCATGGCCTGATCAGCAAGGCCGGCCTGCCGGTGCGCGAGATCGCCGACCTCACCGGCTTTCCGGAGATGATGGACGGGCGCGTCAAGACCCTCCATCCCAAGGTGCATGGGGGCCTGTTGGCCGTGCGCGACAAGCCCGACCACGCCCAGGCCATGGCCGACCACGCCATCGGCATCATCGACCTGGTGGCGGTCAATCTCTACCCCTTCGAAAAGACCGTGGCCGCCGGCGCCGGCTATGACGAGATCATCGAGAATATCGATATCGGTGGCCCGGCCATGATCCGCTCCGCCGCCAAGAACCACGCCTATGTCACCGTGGTGGTGGATCCCGCCGACTATCCCGAAATCCTCGCCGCCATCGCCTCGGGCGGAATCCCCTATGCCCTGCGCCAGCAGCTCGCCGCCAAGGCCTATGCCCGCACCGCCGCCTATGACAGCGCCATTTCCAGCTGGTTCGCCCGCGAGATCGACTTTGCCGATGTCAGCTATCGCAGCTTTGCCGGTACGCTGCGCGAGGTCATGCGCTATGGCGAAAACCCCCATCAATGGGCCGCCTTCTATACCAATGGCGACAGTCGCCCCGGCGTCGCCACCGCCAGCCAGGTGCAGGGCAAGACGCTGTCCTACAACAATATCAACGATACCGACGCCGCCTTCGAGCTGGTGAGCGAGTTCGATCCGGCCGAGCATGCCGCCGTCGCCATCATCAAGCACGCCAATCCCTGCGGCGTCGCCGTCGCCGCCGATTTGGCCACCGCCTATCGCAATGCGCTGCGCACCGATCCGGTCTCGGCCTTTGGCGGCATCGTCGCCACCAATCGCGAGATCGACGCCGCCACGGCAAGCGAAATCGTCAAGGTCTTCACCGAGGTGATCGTCGCCCCCTCCGCCTCCCCGGAAGCGCAGCAGATCCTCGCCGCCAAGAAGAACCTGCGCCTGCTGCTCACCGGCGGGCTCGCCGATCCCACGGCCGACGGACTCATGGTCAAGTCCGTCGCCGGAGGCCTGCTGGTGCAGTCGCGCGACAATCGCAATGTCGACGATTGCGACTTGCACACCGTCACCCGACGCCAGCCCACCGCGCAGGAGCTGGTCGACATGAAGCTCGCCGCCAAGGTGGCCAAGCACGTCAAGTCCAACGCCATCGTCTATGTGAAGGATGGCGCCACGGTGGGGATCGGCGCCGGCCAGATGAGCCGGGTGGATTCGGCCCTGACCGCCCACCGCAAATCCATCGACGCCGCCCGCGCCGCCGGCATCGACGGCGCCCTGACCCAGGGCTCGGTTGCCGCCTCCGACGCTTTCTTCCCCTTTGCCGATGGCCTGGAAGCGCTGGTCGCCGCCGGTGCGACGGCGGTGATCCAGCCGGGCGGCTCGGTACGCGACGACGAGGTCATCGCCGCCGCCGACGCGGCCGGCATCGCCATGGTGATGACCGGCATGCGCCATTTCCGTCATTGAAACGGCTCGGGCGCGGCGAGGCACAACCGTACCCATGAGTACGCTTATGCTTGACCCCTACCCCCTTTGCGGCTTAGAACCACTCCAAACTCGCCCTGCCGGAACACTGCAATGACCAAGGCTCGCACGCTTTACGACAAGATCTGGGATGACCATCTGGTCCAGAACAATGAGGATGGCACCTCGCTGCTCTATATCGACCGGCATCTGGTGCATGAAGTGACCAGCCCGCAGGCCTTCGAGGGTCTGCGCATGAGCGGACGCAGGGTGCGCCATCCCGAGCGTACCCTGGCCGTCGTGGACCACAACGTGCCCACCACCGACCGGTCCCTGCCCAACCCCGATCCGGAAAGTGCCACCCAGATCGCGGCGCTGGCCGAGAACACGCGCGATTTCGGCATCGAATATTACGACGCCTTCGACAGGCGTCAGGGGATCGTGCACATCGTCGGGCCCGAGCAGGGCTTCACCCTGCCCGGCATGACCATTGTGTGCGGCGACAGCCATACCTCCACCCATGGCGCTTTCGGCGCGCTGGCCCATGGCATCGGCACCTCCGAGGTCGAGCATGTGCTGGCGACCCAGACGCTCAAGCAGCAAAAGGCCAAGAACATGCTGGTGCGTGTCGATGGCCA
>NZ_JAUCDN010000170.1:0-7227 GCF_034675085.1 Devosia sp. | reverse complement strand
GCCAGCCAGTGACGCACGGCTTCGGCGACGCGGGCGCGAAAGCCGCTCCAGTTCTCGCCATTTTGCGGCGTGAAACGGCCCGCGCGCCAGGCATGGTAGTCATCGGCCTGGTTGGCCAGAAGATCGGGCTTGGTGCGGCCGGTCCACTCGCCCATATTCAGCTCGCGGAAGCGCTCGTCGCAGGGCACGTCGCCATAGCCCAGAAGACGCGCCGTTTCGCGCGTCCGCCCCAGATCGGACGAGACCACATGGCGTGGCGCCAGGGCCGCGGCATATCGGGCGAAGCGCCGCGCCTGCTCGCGGCCGCGCTCGGACAATTCGGAATTTTCATGCCCTTGCAAGCGCTGCTCGACATTCCACAGCGTTTCACCATGCCGCAACAGAATAAACCTCACGAATCGATCCTCCTTCCGGCCTGATTGAAAATTCCATCGGGCTCGCGCAGCAGGGACAGGGTGATGTCATCGCCGGGAATGGCGGTGAAATAGCCATCCACCATGCCTGTCACCCGCATGCTGCCGACCAGCGCCGTGACCATGGACTGGCCGGCAATCGGCGCCGCCTCGGTGAATTTTCCGGTAAATTGCGGCCGGCCCTCAATGGCGCCGATGCCGATATCCTGCGCGCGATACAGCAGCTCGACCTGGGTATCGGCCATGCCGGCGGGAGCCGTGGCAATGCGCTGGCCGTCAAACCAGAACTCGTTGCCCTGGCGCATGGCCGGAAGCAGGTTTGCCGCCGGCGTGCCCAGGAAAGTGGCGACGAACGTGGTTTCGGGCCGTTGCAGCAATTCGATCGGCGGTCCGAATTGTTCGACCTGTCCCTTGTTGAGCACCGCCACATGGGTGGCCATGGTCATGGCTTCCACCTGGTCATGGGTGACATAGACCGAGGTTGCCCCGGTCATGCGGTGGATGCGCATGAGTTCGCTGCGCATTTCGACGCGCAATTTGGCGTCCAGATTGGACAGCGGTTCATCCAGCAGCAGGATGGAGGGGCGCGGGCCGATGGTGCGGGCAATGGCGACGCGCTGTTGCTGCCCGCCCGAAATTTCGGCGGGATAGCGATCGCGCAATTCGGCGATATTGAGCATGGTCAGCACTTCGGTGACCCGGGCGGCGCGATCCTGCCTGGACCATTTGGCCACTTTGAGGGGCCATTCAACATTGGCCTCCACGGTCATGTGCGGCCACAGCGCATAGCTCTGGAACACCAGACCGGCATGGCGCGAGGCGCTGTCGTGCAGCGTGCCGCCCGCCCCGCTGGACACCACCTTGCCCTCAAAGGCGATCTCGCCCCCGCTGGGGTCTTCAAGACCGGCCAGCATGCGCAGCAGGGTGGACTTGCCGCAGCCCGAGGGCCCGACCAGGACGAGGAAAGAGCCGGCCGGAACGCTGAGGCTGATGTCATTGACGGCACGGAAATCGCCGAACTGCTTGACCAGCTGGTGGATGACCAGCGCGTCGGCCGGCTCCGCTCCCTTGGATTGGATGTTCAATTGCTTTTCCACTTCTGGACGTAATTTTGCAGGATATGCACCGCGAGCGAGGCCAGGAGGCAGATCACGAGGATGACCAGCGTGATGGCGTTCGCGAATTGGGGAAAGCCCAGTCCGGTATAGGTGTAGGCCATCATCGAGAGCACCGGCGTGGTGGCGGTGAACAGCAGGACGACCAGCGACAGGTCGCGCACGATCTTGATGAACACCAATATGCCTCCGGCCAGCAGGCCCCGGATCGCCAGCGGGAAAATGATATGGATCATTCGCGTCAGCGTATTAGCGCCGGTGAGCCTGGCGCTTTCCTCGATATCGGCGGAAACCTGGCTCAGCACCGAACGGCCGGACTGCACCGCATAGGGCATGAGATTGGCTGTCGCCGCCAGCACCAGCAGCAGGAAGGTGCCATAAAGCGCCGGGAACGGCCCGATGGGCGCGCCGTAAAGCGCAATATAGGCCGCCGCCAGCGCGATGGACGGGATGAACAGCGGCACAAAGGCTAGCTGGCTCAGGACATTGGCCAGCAAGGTGCCCTTATATTTGACGATGACATGGGCCAGACCCAGGCCGAGCGCCATGGTGGTGATGGCGACCGTCAGGCCGAGCTTGAGCGTGGTGCCCAGCGCTTCCATGAACATGGGATTGCGGAAAATGCCCGCCTGGCCCTGGGCGAAGCTGGAGCCTGCCTCGCCGATCCAGTAATGCAGGGTCCAGTTGGAGAACAGGGCGCTGGTCTGGGGCGCAAAGCTCGACGCGAACAGCACCAGCACCGGCACGATGGTGGTGATGACCCCGATCAGCGTGGCAATGACGAAAAGCGGCCAGCGCCAGGCACCCAGGGCGAAACGCTTGGTGCGCGAGCCCTTGCCGGTCACCGTGGTGAAGGCGCGGCGCCCCGAGACCATGCGGTCGGAAGCCCATAACAGGGCTGCCGAAACGACGATGAGCAGCAGCGCGATGACGAAGCCGCGCTCGTTTTCGCCGGTCTGCACCATGCCGTAAAGGCGGGTGGACAGGGTATGCATGCGCACCGGAATGCCCAACAGCGCGGGGGCGGCGAAATTGGACACGCCGCCAGCAAAGGTCAGCATGGCCGCCGACACCAGGGCAGGGGTCACCACCGGCAGGATGATGCCGAAGAAGATACGAGGCCGCCTGGCACCGGTCATCTGCGCGGATTCGATCAGATCGGCGCCCACCGAACTCAGGCCGGCGGCGATAATGGTATATGCCAGGGAATAATAATGGGCGATGAGCACAATCAGCGTGGGGATGAGGCCCCAGGCCAGCCAGTCGGGCACGTTCCAGCCCAGGCCCTGAATGAAGCCGAGCTGCCCGCCCAGGCGGCTGTTCTGGAACAGCGTGCCCCAGGCCAGCGCCGCCGCAAAGCTGGGGATCATGAAGGGCAGGATGGACATGATGCCCAGAAAGCGCCGATAGGGCACATCGGTGAGAATGACCAGCCAGGCAAGAAACCCGCCCAGAAGGAGGCATCCCGTGGCCACACCGGCGCCCAGCGCCATGGTGTTGAGCAGCGGTCGCCACCACAGATTTAGCGACAAGGGGCTGGCGATGATGGTCTGCCAGGCTTCAAGCCCCTGCGGCGTCAGGGTGGCGAACACGACCCTGAGCAAGGGCGCGAGCACCAGAATGGCCACCAGCACAAGGAGAATAAGCGGCAAGCCGTTATCGGCGCGAAACAGTTTCCTGTTTGCCCGCGAAAGCATCTGTAGCGATGTCATGACAAACCTGTTCAATGGACGGCGCGCCTTTGCTCGCGCGCCGTCGGCTTATGACGGGGTTATTGCAGCGCGATAACCATATCGAGAATATGGCGGCGGGCAGCGGCAGTCTTGGCCGGGTCGATCTGCCAGAGATTGACCTCTTCGAGCGGCAGCGCCTCGGGATCATCGGCAATGGTGCGGCGGGCGGCATAGTCGCCCGGCACCGCGAAGGGCTCGAAGCCCGGGCCGCCGGTGGCCGAATCGTCGCCGAACATGAAGTCGATCACCAGCCTGGCGGCGGCAGGGCTGGGGGCCTGGTCGGCAATGGCCAGCACGGCCGGGAACAGGATGCCCGAGGCCGGGTTGACGTCATTGGCGATCTGGAGCGCCCAGCCCTCCTTCTCATTGTCGCGCATGCTGGAATAGGTCATGAAGCCGACCGCGGGATCGGTCGCGGTCTTGTCGCCCACCGAGGCGCGGACGGTGGAACTGCTCGAGATCAGGATCAGGTCGTTCTCGAACAGGTCCTGGATAAACTGCTGGCCGGCGCCGTCCAGATGGCCCTCGACCTCGATCGGCTTGCCGAAGAACGCCTCATAGGCGGCGGCCATCTCGTCGGACCGCAGGGAAATCTCGGTCAGCAGGTCGAGCACCTCGCCGCGCTGGGCGGGGTCTTCCATCAGCACCTTGCTGCGCCATTCCGGCGTGGTCAACTGCCACAGATTGGTGATGGGCGAGCCATCGGGATAGGCGGCTTGATTATACATCAGCGCCCTTGTGGAAAGGCGATGGGTGACCAGCGGCTCGGTCAGCTCCGGGGCGATCTGGCCCTCGATGCGCGGCGGCATGTAGCGGTGCAGCCGGTTCTCCGGCACCAACTCGCCGAACACGGTCGGCGCTTCGGACAGATAGAGCACGTCGACCGCATGAATGCCGGCATTCTGCTCGGCGATGAGCCGGGCAATCTGGTTGGTCGAGTTGATATCGAGCCCGATCAGGTCGATGCCGGGATATTTTTCCTCGAAGGCGACCTCGATCTGGGCAATGCGGCTCGACAGCGACCAGACGGTCACGGAGCCCTCCTCCTTGGCCAGGGCATATAGTTCCTCGATGCTCATGGCATCGAGATCCTGCGCCAGGGCCGGCGGCATGACCGAGCAGAGCAGCCCGGCAATGATCAGTTTTTTCACGACTTTCTCCTCACTTTTCCTCGAAGTGCCTGAACAGGTCCGAGAGTTTTTCCAGCGCACCGATGGCCTGCTTCTCATGGCGCGCCGCCATGGTGATCAGCACTGCGTTGACGATGGCGAAAGGCACGGTCGGCGTCTGGAATTCACTGCCCGAGCGCCCGCGCGGGGCGGCCAGGACCAGATCGGCTCTCGGCTCCATGGCCAGGCCCGAGAGGTCTGAAATTAAAATAGTGCGGGCGCCGACGCTGCGCGCATGCGCCATAAGCGGGCCATAGCCCTCCGGCTGCTTGCGGAAGGCCATTCCCACAACCACGTCGCCCGCGTGGAGCGAAACGATGCGGTCGGCAATATCGCGCCCGCGTCCGGCCAGCCCGATCGTGGTCATTCCGAACCGGTCCAGCCGGCGTTGCAGGAAGGAAAGCACCGACTGGGCGTGTCCCTGGCCGAAAAGAAAGATCTTGCCGGCCTCGAAAATCATGTCGACGGCCTGGTCGATATCCTCCTGCGACACCGTCTGGACCATGTTCTCCAGCGCGGCTATTTCGGAGTCGATCAGATCCTGGAGATACCCTTTCTCTCCCGCCATGGCGACGGAGCGGCGCATGCGCTTGGCGGCATCCTGGGTTTCCATCATCTCTTTTTGCAGCATGCTGCGCAGCTGCGGGTAGCCCTTGTAACCCAGTTTCTGGGCCAGGCGGGTCGCCGCCGCCTCGTGCACGCTCAGCCGCTCGGCAAGCTGCGGGCCCGAGAGGAACACGGTCTCGTGCCGGTCCGCCACCAAGGCGTCGACGATCTTGCGCTCGGTCTCGGTGAGCTTGACGCTGTCATTGGCGATACGGTCGATGAAACTGGTCATTGCAATTTTCCTTGTAATGAAATTCGTATCTGCAATTTTTCATGCCGTCAACGTTTCGACGGATCGCACCGTCTCACGCGCGCTTTGGGCCGCCGAAGTGACGCAGAACCTTCGACAACCTGAATACTTATGGATGGGATGTTCCGGCAGTCGGTTGCCGGTCGATGTCATAGCTGCGAGGGCATTGGCGCTGCCGCCCGGGGCGGGAACCCCGGATTGATCGGCTATTGGCTGCAACCAATCCGCGACGTTACCGACGCGCGCCCCTCACGCCCTGACAACGATCCGTGGCATGTTGCCAGCGGATGGTCTTTGGCGCCAAGCGACGGCTACGCTGCACTGGCTCGCGCTTAATTTTGGGTTTGAGCCTGCTTTTTCTGACCCTGCAATCCCGCTTGTTGACTAAGGGCCAAGCATGAGTGCGAATTGCCGCACGGCTCGATCGATCCGATAAGTCATCTGATCGATCTCGTCTGGCGCGGTTTCCAGCGCACGATCCGGCTCGAAAACCGGATAGGCCGATATCTGGGCGGCGAAGAAGCTGAACAGGGGGACCAATTCATGCCCGATCATCATCGCGTGTCGCTGGCCGCCCCCCGACGCCCCCAAGAGGACCGGCTTTCCGGCAAGTGCGTCGCGGTCGATGAAATCGATGAGATGCTTGAACAGGCCAGGATAGGAACCGTTATGAATCGGGGTGACGACCACTAGAGCGTCAGCATTTTCGAGGGAGGAGACGACATGCTCGGCCTGTGCAGAAAACTCGCTTCTGGCATAGGCGGCGCCAAGGGCCCTCCCTGCGTCGCATAGATCGAGTGGCGTCAGGTTCACATTGCCGACCGCCGCCGCCAGCCGTTCCCCGATACGCGACGCGAGGGCGCGCGATTTCGATGGGCGCAGGACATTGCCTGAAAAGAGCACCACGGTGCGCACAGGCGTGGTTGTCGGCGAGGAAGGGGCTTCAGCGGCCATGCTCTGAAAACCGGGCGAGCTTGGCATAGAAATCCGTCATGATCGGGTTGCGCTCGATGCGATGCACATACCGCATCAAGGGGCGGCTGCGATCGGTGCTCCAGGTGGCGTTATCCGTCAGGATTGGGGTGGGGATGAGAACGCTGGGGCACCAGTCGGGCTCGATGAGCCAGGCGATGGCTGCCATGTCCCAGATGACCTTGCTCCAGCCGGGCGGCTGATCCTGGCCATATTCCTTGAAGCGCCGGGAGAGAAAGGAGCCGATTTCTCCGGCTGGCTCCACATGGCGCTCGAACTCGGGGATCGTGGCCACCAGATGCGATGCCACGCCACGGCAGGGCACCAGCACCAGCGGCACGCCGCTGTCGAAAAGCACCTGGGCGCCCCCGACATCCTGAATGAGGTTGAACTCCTGCAAGTCCGGCCATTCCAGCGCATGGCCGCCAAGCCACACCACGACGAGGCGATCAATGATGTCGGGCGCCTTCAGCAGTGCCGAGGCAACGGTGCTGATGGCGGCGATGGCGATGACGTAGAGCGGATCTCCGGGGCTCGATGCGCGGGCCCGGGAAATGAGATCATCCACCGCCTCGGCTTCCCGCGCCCTTTTGCCGGGGCCGACGAATTCGGTGACACCCCGGTAGACGAAACCCTCCGAGCCATGTCCCAGGCGTTCCAGGAGCCGCAGGATCTCGTCATAGCTCAATTCCATCCCGTGCCCGGGACTTTCCGAGCGGGGATTGAAGAACGGCGCAGCGTAAATCGCCTCGGTCTCGATCCGGTCGCTCGAAAGCAGCAATTGCGTCAAGGCAAATTGATCGTCGATTTCGTTGTAGGTATCGGTATCGAGCACGGCACGGATGCGGCGCCGGGGCGGCTGCAAAAGCTCCAGCCGCTTGATGGTGGAAGAGTCGGGCTGCATGGCGATCTCCAATTGGATGCAGAGGCTGCCTAGTGATCGCGCAGGGTGCGATAGGCGGTCTGCAA
>NZ_JAUCDN010000169.1:0-7255 GCF_034675085.1 Devosia sp. | reverse complement strand
CCGCCCACCGTCACCCGCTTCTGCCGCCGGCTGGGCTGCGATTCCTATGCCGATTTCAAGGTGCGGCTGGCCCAGTCGCGCTTTGTCGGCCAGCGCTATTTCGCGCCCGCCTCCGGCCCCTCCAGCGTGCGCGACATTGCCCACGGCATCGTCAACGGCATCCAGTCGATCATCTACGAGACCTTCGACCACATGGATGTCGACGCCATCGAGCGCGCCGCAGAAAGCCTGGTCAAATCCAGCTTCGTGCTCAGCTTCGGCTCGGGCGGCGCCTCCTCCATGATGGCCACCGAGATGGAGACGCGCCTGTTCCGGCTCGGTCTTAAGGTCGCCGCCACCGACGATCACCAGCTGCAACTGATGCGCGCCGCCGCCGCGCCCCCCGGTTCGGTGCTCATCGCCTTTTCCCTTTCGGGCAATAATCACCAGCTCGCCCGCGCCCTCACCATTGCGGGCGAATACGGCATCATGCGCATCGTCGCCACCCGTTCCGGCTCCCCGGTGGCCGAGCAGGCCGACATTCTTTTGCCGGTCAACTGGCACGAAAACGCCGACATTCTGCGCCCCACGCCGGGGCGCTACGCCTTCCTGGCCACTGTCGACGTGCTCGCCCAGACCGTCGCCACCCGCCTGGGCGCGCCGGCCGTGGCCACCATGCGCCGCATCAAGCACCAGCTCGTCATCAACCGCGACGGCGACGACGCCCAGCCCCTGGGGGATTGAACCAATGACCCTCCACGCAAGCGGAACGGCACCTCCCCCTTGATGGGGGAGGATGGGAGGGGGTGCGGGAAGCCCCGATTTCCCCGGTTGATCCCGCCCCCTCCCCAGCCCTCCCCACAAGGGGGAGGGTGCCGATCGTGCCCGCACCGGCCTTCATTCCAGAGCCCAAGAGTTTCCCATGATCTCCTTCTCCCTCTCCACCACCTGGACGCCCGCCGCCGATGACGCGCCGCTCGGCTATGGCATTGAATTGACCAATACCGGCTCCGAGCCGGTCAGCGGCTTCAAGCTCGGTTTTTCCGGCCCCGCCCGCATCGATCCCCATGCCACGCTTGAAAACGGCCGCCTTCTGGTGCGCCTGTCCAATCACACGCTCATCGCCCCGCCCGAGGGCTATGTGCTGGCCCCGGGCGAGACCTGGATCGCCACCGCCCGCGGCCTCTCCTATGGCCTGCGCCATTGGAGCGACGGCGCCAATAGCGGCTATGTCGAGCTGAGCGATGGCACCGTGGTGCCCGCCGCCACCACGCCGACGCGCGGCAAGGGCCATAATTCGCCCCTGCTCAAGGGCGCGGTGCGTTTCCCCGTGCCGGCCAAGGCGCCGGTGCCTGTCTCCATCATTCCCTGGCCGCGTTCGGTCGCTACCACCGGCGCGCGCATCGCCCCGCCCGGCTTCAACCTGCTGCCTGAGGGCGAACTGGCCGAGCGCGCCGCCGCCGCCTTTTCGACCCTGGTGGCCGACCTTTTCCCCGTCGAGGCCATCGTGCGGCCGGCCTCCGAAGCCGGCATGCCCGTCGCCATCCGCGCCAAGGCGGGCCTGGCCGAAGAGGCCTACGAGATCGCGTTTTCCGAAAACGGCGCCAGTGTGTCCGCCACCACCCGCCAGGGCATGTTCTACGGCCTGGTCACGCTCGGCCAGATCCTGCGCGGCGCCCGGCAATATCCGCAGACCTTTGTCTTTCCCACCGGCGGCACCATTGCCGACGCGCCCGGCTTTGCCTATCGCGGCTGCCATCTCGACGTGGCCCGCCAGTTCTATACCGGCGCCGAGGTCAGCCGCCTTTTGAAGCTGCTGGCCTGGAAAAAGCTCAACAAGTTCCATTGGCACCTTTCCGAAGACGAGGCCTGGCGCCTCGAAATCGACGCCTATCCGCAATTGACCGAGATCGGCGCCTGGCGCGGCCATGGCAAGGCGCTGCCGCCTCTGCTCGGCTCGGGTCCCCAGCCCACCGGCGGCTATTACAGCAAGCAAGTGGTGCGCGATATCGTCGCCCTGGCCGATAGCCTCGCCATCACCGTCATTCCCGAAATCGACATGCCCGGCCATTTCTACGCCGCGCTGCAATCGCTGCCCGAATTGCGCGATCCCGATGAAAAGGGGGAATACCAGTCGGTGCAGGGCTTCCCCAATAACAGCCTCAACCCCGCCCATGAGCCGGTCTACCGCTTCGTCGAAACCATCGTCGATGAAGTGCTGGAAATGTTCCCCGCCGGCATCTTCCATGTCGGGGCCGACGAGGTGCCGCTGGCGGCCTGGTCGGGCTCGCCCCTGGCGCTCGATCTCATCGAAAAGCTGGCTGGCCCGCAAATGCGCAAGAAGCATGAGGGCCAGTTCAACCAGCTCGGCAATCATCATGGCGCCGACGAGATCGAGGGCTCGCCCACCGCGATCCTGCAAGCCCATTTCATCCGCCGCGTGCATGATTACATCACCGCCAAGGGCGCCATCACCGGTGGCTGGGAAGAGGCGGCCCATGGCGACGCGGTGGAAAAGGACAAGAGCTTCGTCATCGGCTGGCGCAATGTCGAGATCAACGCCGCTTTGGCCGAGCGCGGCTTCAACATCGTCGTCTCTCCCGGCCAGCGCTATTATCTCGACATGGCCAACAGCCTTGCCTGGGCCGAGCCCGGCGCCGGCTGGGCCGGCTGGTCCGGCCCGCAGGAAACCTATGAATTCGAGGCCCGCGCCGGCTTTTCCGCTGCGGGGCTCGAGCACCTGATGGGCGTCCAGGCCTGTA
Source organism: Devosia sp. (assembly GCF_034675085.1). Lineage (GTDB taxonomy): Bacteria > Pseudomonadota > Alphaproteobacteria > Rhizobiales > Devosiaceae > Devosia. The sequence goes on along the minus strand of NZ_JAUCDN010000169.1, from coordinate 4,514 downwards.
TCTGGAGCGAGTCGATGACCGACCGCGCCATTTTCGACCGCCTGGTCTTCCCCCGCCTCTCGGCCATCGCCGAGGCCGGCTGGACCCTGCCCGAACGCAAAAGCTGGCCCCGGTTCCAGGCTTTGGCCGGCCTCATGCCGATTATGTATGGCAACTGGGCGGTGGAGTAAGGATTAGGCTCTGATCCCTCCTTCATCGTCATTGCCGGGCTCGTCCCGGCAATCCACCTTTTCGCTGGCGCGGTGTTCGGGGAAGCACCCCCTCATCCGCCCTTCGGGCACCTTCTCCCGCGAGGGGAGAAGGAAGGCCCGCTGAGTGAGGCACCATGCCGTCCCATCCGCCGGCATGCACCTCCCCCCTTGATGGGGGAGGCCGGGAGGGGGTGTCGAGAGCCACGATAGAGAAGCCTGGTTCCCCCCAGCCCCCGCGCAAATTCATGCTCAGCGTCACCATGGGGGACGCTCGATGCTAACAGTCTGCTAGCCAATTCGCCCCAAATGCTAGGCCCAGGGGTTCTCCACCATGGGCCAGATATCGCGCCGCGCCTTGCGGTAGTTCGTTTCCGCCGGCCGGTTGGGATAGGGCTTTCCCGCCGAGCAATAGATGATCTCGGAGGCGATTTTCGAGAAGGAATCGTAGAAGTGGTTGGTCGATTTGATCAGCAGGATTTTCCGCGATGTCGGCTCGATTCCCATCACCGAGAACAGGCTCGGATCGAAGCTCTGCGCCCGTGTGGAGTTGAGGATCACGTCCACCCCGTCAAAGCTGATCCAGGCCGCGTCGCCAAAGGGGGCGAAGCTGTCCCCGAACCGCATTTCCGCGTTCTTTACCAGGCGCTTGACCGTGACCAGCCGGTCGACGGGATTGCCGGTTTGCGGCGCCGATTTGGCCCCGAAGCGCAGGGTGATTTCCGCCCCTTCCCCAGCCGCCATGCAGATCTGCACCGCGATGGGGTCCCAGATCGTGCCCACCGCCACGTCCCTTATCCCCCGGGCCAGGATTTCCTCCAGAATGACGGTGGCATCGCCTGCGGTGCCGCCGCCGGGATTGTCCCACACATCGGCGATCACCACCGGTCCTTTCGGCGCGGCCACCGCCGCGTCCAGAGCGGCCTTTTCGTCCACCTGTTCGACCATGAAGGTGCCACGCATGGAAAAAAGTTCTCTGCCCAGCCGCTCGGCGAGTTCGGCGCCCAAACGGGGATTATTGTCGGTCACCGCGATGATCTTGGTGCCCATTTCGGGCACGTCGCCAGCCATGAAGCCATGGATTACCGATAGGGAAAGAACGTCTTTCTCCGATTTTTCAAGGGCATAGAGCCTGTCGACAAAGCCGCGCATCGGTTGTTTGGAGGTGGGGAACACATCGATCATCCGGCAGTCGAAGATGCTCATCACCGGGGATATCTCGCCCTTGAGCGTTCGCACGGTGATATCCCAGAGGTCCCGCGCCCGGTCGACGAAGTCGGTATGCGGAAATTCCTTGAACACCACCAATACGTTAGCCATTTCCACCCGCCTGGCGGTCAGATGGCTATGCGGGTCCAGCTCGGCGGCAATCACCACTTTTGGCCCCACGATGTCGCGCACCTGGCCGAGCAAATCGCCTTCGGGGTCGTCATAGCCCTGCGCCACCATGGCGCCATGCAGCCCCAGCATGACTGCATCTACCGGCATAGCGGCCTGTAATTGCGTGAGAATTTCGTCGCGCAGTTGCTCATAGGTGCTGCGCGCGACCAGCCCCGCCGGGTCGGCCCAGCTGGCGCTGCCCTCGATCAGCTCCCACCCCTCGCGGGCGCAGACCTCGCGCCCCACGGTGATGGGGGCGGTGCATAGCGTCGGCGTCGCCGGATGCTGGCCGGGCGGGGCGTAGAGCGAGGCCTCGAAGGCCTTCCGGTCCACCGCGATGGGCGAAAATGTGTTGGTTTCGGTGGCGAGGGCAGCGGTGAAGACGCGCACGGGAAAACTCGCAGAACGAGGCTGACGGGAGCGGGCGGCAGACACCGCCCGAAAGACAGGCTAGCATGCTCCATGCCGGTCAATCACGTAAGAAATTTACATTTTGACCCGGAATTTGCCGGCGAAAGCGCGGTTTTATCGCGCTAAAATGCCACAAAACGAAATTGACTTTCAAAACAGCTCAGGAGGCTTCCATGCCGATCAAACGTTATGGTGCGGACAAATCCGGTGCCGGCGGCCAGAACCTGCCCTTCGCCCGCGCCGTCGAGGCCGGCGGCTGGCTCTATGTTTCCGGCCAGGTCGCCATGAAGGATGGCGAGATCATCAATGGCGGCATCGTCGAGCAGACGCATCTGACGATTCAGAACGTCATCGCCATTCTCCAAGAGGCCGGCTACGGTCTCGAACACGTGGTGCGCTGCGGCGTCTGGCTCGATGACCCGCGCGATTTCTGGAGCTTCAACGGCGTCTATAAGAGCTATTTCGGCGAGCATCCGCCGGCCCGCGCCTGCGTGCAGAGCCACATGATGGTCGACTGCAAGGTCGAGATCGAATGCGTCGCCTATAAAGGCCCGTGAAATAAGGGAAAAACCATGACCGGCATGTTCGGCCTTTCTGGAAAAACGGTTCTCATTTCCGGCGCCGGCGGTGGCATCGGCCGTACCATGGTCGAGACCTTCCGCGAGGCAGGGGCGCAGGTGGTCGCCATCGACCGCGACCCGGCCCTGCTCGCCGGGCTTGACCTGGCCGGCACCATCCTGTGCGATCAGGCCGATGCCGGGGCCACCCGCGCCGCCGTTTCCGCCTGGCTGGCCGATCATGGCGCGCCCGACGCCGTGGTCGCCAATGCCGGCTTCACCCGCGCCGAGCATTTCGGGCATCTGGATGATGCGGTCTGGGCCGCCGAGATCGCCATCAACCTCAACGGCGCCTATGCGCTCACCGATCCCGTCATCGCCGCCATGGCGGCGCGGGGCAGGGGGAGCGTGGTGTTCATCTCCTCCGTCAACGCCTTGGTCCATTTCGGCAATCCGGCCTATTCCGCCGCCAAGGCGGGGCTGATTGCCTACGCCAAGGCCATCGCCGTCGAGCGCGGCGCCGAGGGTGTGCGCGCCAATGTCGTGTGCCCCGGCTCGGTTCGCACCCCGGCCTGGGATCATCGGCTGGAAGCCGATCCGACCCTGCTCGATAATGTCCTGCCCCATTATCCGCTGGGGCGCATGGTTTCGCCCCAGGAGGTGGCCAATGCGGCTCTGTTCTTCTGCTCCGACGCGGCCTCGGGCATAACCGGCACGGTGCTGCCGGTCGATGCCGGCCTCACCGCCGGCAATCTGCGTTTCGTCGATGAGGTCCTCAGAGGCAAATGACCGATATTCTCGAACTCGATACCCCTTGCGTCCTCATCGATATCGACAGGGTCGAGGCCAATCTCGCCCGCGCCCAGGCCTATGCCGATGCCCACGGCCTGCGCCTGCGCCCTCATATCAAAACCCACAAGCTGCCGCGCTTTGCCAAACGCGCCATGGAGCTGGGCGCGGTGGGCATAACCGTGCAGAAGCTGGGCGAAGCGGAAGTGTTCGCCGATGCCGGCGTTGCTCCGATTTTCCTGCCCTACAACATCATCGGCGCGGCCAAGCTGGCCCGGTTGCGGGCGCTGCATGAGCGCATCGACATCTCCGTCACCGCCGATAGCGCCGAAACGATCGAGGGCCTCTCCCGCGCCTTCGCCGCTTCGCCCAGGCCGCTCACCGTGCTGGTCGAATGCGACACCGGCATGGGCCGTTGCGGCGTGCAGAGCCCCGAGGCGGCGCTGGCCCTGGCCGGCAAGATCGCCAATTCCCCCGGCCTGCGCTTTGGCGGCCTCATGACCTATCCCGCCGCCGGCCAGGTCGAAGCCAATGCCAAATTCCTCTCCAGCGCCAAGACCTTGCTTACCCAAGTCGGCCTGCCGCCCGAAACCATCTCCAATGGCGGCACCCCCGATCTTTGGCGCGCCCATGAGGTCGAGGCCGCCACTGAGCATCGCCCCGGCACCTATATCTACATGGACCGCTCCCAGGTTGCGCGCGGCGTCGGTGGTTTCGAGGATTGCGCCCTCACCGTGCTCGCGACCGTTGTCAGCCGTCCCACGCCCGACCGCGCCATCATCGATGCCGGCTCCAAGGCGCTGACCAGCGATACGCTGGGCATGGACGGGTTCGGCCTCATCGAAGCCTATCCCGGCGCCGTCATCACCGGCCTCAGCGAGGAGCACGGCACCATCGACCTTTCCGCCTGCGCTGCCCGCCCCGCGATCGGGGAAAAGCTGCGCATCATCCCCAACCACGCCTGCGTCGTCTCCAATCTCTTCGACCAGGTGCACCTGATTTCCGGCGACCATCTGGTCGAAACCGTCCCCGTCGCCGCGCGCGGCAGGGTGGATTGAGCGATCATGGTGCCCCACGCCACCACCCTGTCGCCCCGGCCTAGAGCCGGCATGACAGGGGGCGGGGAACAGCGCCGAAGCGCAGGAGGTCATCCTCAAAAGCCAAAGGGCTTTCTTCTCTTCCCCGCCAC